>JAXDOO010000433.1:0-8126 GCA_034668865.1 Alphaproteobacteria bacterium | reverse complement strand
GCGCCAAGGCCCGATGCAGAGACTGCTCAAGGCTGCGGGAAAAACTTGGCATTAACGTCCCTTCACTTTCCTTGCCCCCGTCCTTTAGAACGACCTAACTCCGCTACTTCTTTTCCATCACGCATTGCAGAGGATGCTGGTGTTTTCGTGAGAAGTCCATCACCTGCGTGACTTTTGTCTCAGCCACTTCATAAGTATAGACGCCGCACTCGCCTACGCCATGGTTATGTACATGCATCATAATGCGGTGCGCCGATTCGCTATCCTTATTGAAAAAGCGCTCGAGCACGTGAACGACGAACTCCATCGGGGTGTAGTCGTCATTGAGGATGAGCACCCGATACATGCTCGGACGCTTGGTCTGTGGCTTTGTCTTGGTGATGATCGCCGTGCCGGGACCCGTGTCTCCGCGGCGTTTTCGGTCGTCCCCTGCCATGTACGGCTGCCCAAACGGGTCACCTCCAGGACCGGACGTTTTATCTTTCGTGGTTACCATGGACGTGGCGGCTAATACGCTTCCTTGACGTGGCGTCAGCGAGCCCGAAGTAACAATCCGGCCCAGAGATCATAAGGTCCGGGCTGGCGCGGTTCCAGTTCCTTTCCGGGCGGCGCGGCTACCCCATTTTTTTGGCCTTAGCCTCCCCGATGTGGGTATTGGCTGAATGAACTCAAGCCAATTACCGGCCATTAAGGCAAATTTTGGCGCAAATTTCCTTCGTGATCCTTACAATTTTTCAAGGCGGTACCGCCATGGTCGGCGGAAAGCAGGCAACAGGGGTTGTAGGGGTCTATTCTATTATGTTGCTGGCCCGTTTTTTCCAGGACCGCAGGGGCGGCGTTGCGCCGCTGCTTGCGCTCTCCATTATCCCGATCCTTACCGCGGTGGCCACGTCAGTCGACTATAGCCGCGCCGCCATGGTCCATAGCTCCATGCAGTCGTCGCTGGATGCGACTGGATTGATGCTGTCGAAGAGTGCGCAGGATCTCGACGCCGCGGCACTCAACCAAAAGGCGACGGAATATTTCACGGCGGTGTTCGATCGTCCGGAAGCCAGGAACGTGGCGGTAACAGTCGGTATGACCCAGCCTTCGGAAGGCAGCTTCAAACTTGCGATGACCGGCACAGCGACCGTCGATACCGTGTTCGGCAACATCATCGGCAGATCCCAGGTCGATCTCTCCACCACCGCCGAAGTCGTCTGGGGCATCAAGAAGCTCCACCTCGCGCTCGCGCTGGACAACACCGGCTCGATGTCCTCTAGCGGCAAGATGTCCGCGCTGAAGACCGCCGCGCATAACCTGCTCAGCACTTTGCAGGCGGCGTCGCGCACGCCCGGCGACATCCAGGTGTCGATCGTGCCGTTCGCCGTTGACGTGAACATCGGCACCGGTAACGCCGGCGCCGACTGGGTCGACTGGGCCGATTGGGATAATCACAACGGCACCTGCAGCCGCGACCGCTACGACACAAGATCCGAGTGCCTGGAGCAGGGCAAGATCTGGACGCCCGCCGACCGCAGCACCTGGAACGGCTGCGTTAACGACCGCGACCAGCACAACGACGTGCAGAACACAAACCCGGTTCCTGGCATTGCCTCCACCATGTACCGGGCGCACCAGGCTTCCGCCTGCCCGACTTCGATGATGCCGCTGTCCAGTAACTGGACCGCGCTCAACACCAAGATTGACGCCATGCTGCCGGCCGGCAACACCAACGTCACCATCGGCCTGCAGATGGCGTGGCAAACGTTGTCGACGGGAGCGCCGTTCAATGCGCCGGCCCCCGCAACGGACCTCGACCAGGTCATTATTCTGCTGACCGACGGCGAGAACACGCAAAACCGCTGGACGTCGAGCAGCTCGTCGATCAATGCGCGCACTGAAAGGGCTTGCGAGAACGCCAAGGCCGCCAATATCCGGCTCTATACCGTGCGCGTTATCGACGGCAACGCAACGCTGCTGCGCAACTGCGCGACTACGCCTTCGATGTATTACGATGTGCAGGATGCGAGCCAGTTGAACGCCGCCTTCGGGGCGATCGCGCAAAACCTGGCTAATCTCCGCATCGTCAAATAAGCCGCAGACCCTGATGACTGCAGCAACCATCGCGGCTGGAATTTGCATTCCGCGGCGCGAGTTCACGTCGTCGTCGCTGGCTGGACCTACGGGCAGCGACCGGAGATGCTGCGGGGGGCCGATGATGCGGAATGGCCAAGCCGCCGCGGAAACTTAGCTGCGGCAGCGGCTTCGAACCAATCGCTAAACCGACTTGTCCTGTGCGGAATTCCCTTAAGTCCACTACCGCTGCGGACAGCCCCCTGGGCGAGCCCGGCCTTTGGCCGAGGGTATCGGCCCCTCTCCCGATCGCCACCTGGGGAAATTCCCGCTAACCTTGGCCATAATTAGCCCGGTTTGGGGTTGCGAGAGGGGGGCTGGTCATTTAACGCTTTGGCAAGGGCATCCGCCTAGGCTGACCGACTGTGCCGTCGGGGCGGCCGATCCGGTCGTGGTAAGGGGAGTTAAAGCCGTTTCGAGTGTCGAGTTCGGCGTTCTTTCGCCTGCATAGGGCGCGCCGCATCTGGCACATCGTCCGGCCTCCCCATTTCCCCGGATCAGGACAAGACAGGGACTTGGCGTCTTCACCGGCGCCGGCGGAGTGGGGGCAGGGAAACAATGCAGAAAAAGGCTGCGAAAGCTGGTTACAGGCTGCGTTGGAGCATTTTCAGTTTAATCACCGCTATCGCTGTCGTTTCGGCCACCGCCGACCCGGCCGATGCGCGCGCAAAACGTAAGCGCAGCGCCAAGACGCCAGCGGTCCTCTCCTATACGCCGCCCTATGCGGACATCGTCGTCGACGCCAATACGGGCGCTATTCTCTATTCCAGCAATCCCGACGCCCCGCGTCACCCTGCCTCGCTCACCAAGATCATGACGCTCTATATGCTCTTTGAGAGATTGGAAGCGGGCAAGGTCACTTTCAAAACAGAACTTCCGGTCTCGGCTCATGCGGCCTCACAGGCCCCGTCGAAGCTGGGGCTAAAACCGGGCCAGACCATCACGGTCGAAGAGGCGATCAAGGCCACCGTCACGAAATCGGCCAACGACGTGGCGGCGGTGATCGCCGAGGCGCTGGGCGGAGACGAAGATACTTTCAGCAAACTGATGACCGCCAAGGCGCGCAGTCTCGGCATGCAGAACACCGTTTATAAGAATGCTTCGGGCCTGCCCGATGATGCGCAAATCACCACGGCGCGCGATCAGGCCTTGCTCGGCCGCGCGATCCAGGACCATTTTCCCCAATATTACGGCTTCTTTTCCATCACCCGCTTCTCGTTCCGCGGCAAGAGCATTTCCGGTCACAACCGCCTTGTGGGGCGGGTCGAAGGCGTCGATGGCATCAAGACCGGCTATACCAATGCCTCCGGCTTCAATCTCGTGACGTCGATGAAACGGTCCGGCCGTCATCTCGTTGCCGTTGTGCTCGGCGGACGCAGCGCCAGTTCGCGCGATGCGAAAATGCGCGAGTTGATCACTGATTATGTCAGGGTCGCCTCCGCCACGCGCACCACGACTCCGGTACTCGCGGAAGCAACACCCGCAGCGCCGGCAGCGCCGAAGCGCAACGTGGCGCAGCGGATCGCGGCCGCCGTGATTACGCCGGCCCGCGCCGAAGCCGCGCCTGAGACTGCTCTTCCACGCCCCCGTCCTACCCCGGCTGCCAGCATCCCGGTGCAGTTGGCAGCCGCCTCGGTTGAGACGCTGCCGGCCGCCAGTCCCCCGGCCGCCGCCGTGCCCGGTTCCAGCCAGCCACTTGAGCCGATTGCTGTAAAAACTTTATCGGTCAAGCCTGGTGTGCCGGTTTCGCTCGCGACTCCGACGGCAATCGCCGGCATGGCGCCCGCCGCAGTGAACGGACCGGAGCTCGCATTCGCCGACCCCGACCGCGATCGTCAGCCGGGTGTGCTCGGCACGATCACGACCAAGAGCAAAACCGCATCCGCCATGCCGATGCAGCCGGTGCATCGGGAACCTGCCGTAAACCTGCAGCGGCCGGCCCAGCGTGCCGGCTGGGTGATCCAGGTTGGAGCCTTCGACAAGGAGGACGAAGCCAAACTGCGCCTGAATGCCGCGCAGGAGCGCGCTAAGTCCCTGCTCGGGGAGGCGGACGGCTTCACCGAACGCGTCGTGAAAGGCGATAAAACACTCTACCGCGCCCGCTTTGCCGGTCTCGACAAGGAGCAGGCCGAGGCAGCCTGTCAGCATCTGAAGAAAAACGAAATTGCCTGCATGGCCCTCAAAAATTAGGGCAAGCATGATCCCGGCGAGTGAGAAACCGCTCCGCCGAAAAGATTATGTGTAATAAGAAAATTCTGGTGTCGACGACAGGAGCCGCTCGCTGTGATGTTGCGTACGGAGTTCAGCGATGGCGGCGAAGAAGAATGTCCTTGGCCTCGTTCACGCGCGCGGCGAGGTACGTCGACCCCCCTTGGTCGGGATGCAGTTTTTTCATGAGCGCGCGATGGGCCCGGCCGATTTCGGCGGCGCTCGCCCCCGGCTCCACGCCAAGGATCTGATAAGCCTCCTCTGGCGTCATTTTCCCCGAGCGAGACGGCGCGTTCTGCCCCGCTGTCGCGTCGCCCTCCGCGTGCTCACGCCAGCGGGGTTCCCGGCGGTCGAGATAAGCGGCCAGTAACGCGCGGCTTTCCTCGTCGATACCAGCAAGCAGGCCGACCAGCGTCGCGATGTCCAGCGCTTCCAGCGGGACGCCCTCATGCGCGCCCGCAAGGATGCGCCCGCGCATCCCGCCCGTGTCGTGGTCAAGCTCCATTTCCAGGAAAGCCGAGCGCACGCGGGAAACCTGCCGCGGTGTCTTGCTGGTGCGCGGGCCGAAACCGGCGGGGCCGAACGGCAGCCACCCGAGCAAACTGAGGCCGGCAAAACCCAGGGGCAAGGCGACCACAAACTCGCCGCGCGCGCCGAGGAAAACAGCCAAGGCCAGCGCTCCGATGCCGCCGGCGGGACGCATAACCCGGACGAGCTTGCTGGTGTCAGCCTTGGCAAAAACATTGACCGCCCACAGCAGCAGGACCAATACGACCACGCCGAAAATTAGCGTCGGCATGACTTATCTCAATTGCCGGAGCAACTTTTGGGTAGCGTCCGACCGGCGCGAGGCATCGGACAATGCCTTGAGGCCGCCGGCGGCATAGGCCGCGACCGCCCGCAACAGCTCAGCCAGCTCCTTCGCCGCGCCGGGCGCGAAGCGGCAATAGGCGCCGCGCGTGAGCCGTGCGATCTCGCGGAACGCTGGCTCGGCGATCGGGTCATCACCCTCCTGGAACATGAAAACCGGCACACCAAGCAGCGCGAGCTCGCCCGCGGCCTTGCACAGATCGTCGACAGCCTCCTCCATGGCGTCCCCGACAAAGACCAGCGCCTGCACCTTCCTTGCCTGGGATTCGCGCCGCGCATGGCTGAGGATTTTTTCAATCTGGGTGTGGCCACCCACGCAGTTGATGCGTTCCATCAAGCCGGCCAGTTTTTCCGGTTGCGAAACCCAGCCGGAGGCGCGGCACTCGCCAAAGCCGCGATAATAGACAAGCTGGATGTCGAGGCCGCCGATTCCGGCGGCTTCGCGGAACATCTCGCCTTGCAGGCGGCGCGCGGTATTCCAGGTTGGTTGCCGGCTCATGGTAGCGTCGAGCGCAAAAATCAGACGGCCACGCTGGCCGGGCGCGCTCCGCGGGCCGAGCGTCTTCACCTGCGCAAGAAACGATTCGATTTCGTTGCGAGGAGACGCGGTCGCCGGGTCGCTGCGAGTCTCGCTGCCGGTGGGCGAAAGCGGACGGTCCTTATTATTCATTCCGAGGCCCTGGGGGAGATATCCTCCCGCGCCCCTAACTTGGCGAGCGGACGGCGCAGAAGCAATGGGCTCATTTCCCGCGCTCGCCATCCAATCGTCAGGGACCGCACCCTCCTCCGCAGCCGTGACGTCCCATGAGAACGCCGCTCCGTGGGTAAGACGCGTATCGGCTTGAGCCGTTGCTTCAGAGAAAGGAAAGTCGGCGCGGTTGTGGGCGTCGGATTGGGGGCATTAGCAGCAGGCCAGGAAAGCACGTTCCTTCCCGCGATCAAGTCAACAGATCATGGACCTCAAGTGGCTCGGTGGCGACTGAGCGCCATTCGGCGCGTGCGGCCGCACGCTTTTGCCCGCGTTCATCCAAAGGCAGTTTCAACTGGCTAAGCAGCTGCATGACCTCTTCGCGCGCGGTCACGTGCGACATATTGGGCCGGGTACCGAGCGTATTTTCATCGAGATCGTCGAGCGCAGTGAGCCCGCGCGGGAAGAATTCGCGGTAGATCACACGTTCGGCGAAGCCGTCGGTGAACCGGAACCCCAGCCGCAGCGCCAGCTCGTTCAAGCCTTCGCCGACGAGGCGGCGGTTGCGTGAGCCCAGCATGGAAAGACGATTGCGCACAACGATCCAATCCGGCAGCGTGCCGTCAATCAGCCGGCGATGCCGGCGGGTCTCCGACACCATCTCCGCGTATTGGCTCTGACCGGTGACGGTAAAGGTGGTGGGATCGATCGTGCCGAGCACATCGAAATCCAGGAAGCTGTCATTCAGCGGCGTGACCAGCGTATCGGCCATCGAGTGCGCGAGCCGCATCAGATAATTGTCGGTACCCGGTGTATCCACCACGATGAAGTCATGCGACTTCTCCACGATGGTAATTGCTTCGGCAAAGCCGGCGAATTCAATCGCCTCGTTCTCGTCCAACTTGATACTGGTTCCAAGCGCGACGCAGTAATGCGCTGGCACTTCGAGCTTGATATTCGCGCGCTTCGCCCAGTCGCGGCGATTTTCGATGTAATGCGTGAAGCTCTTTTGCCGCGAGTCGAGATCTATGGTGGCGACGCGCTGACCGCTTTTCATCAGCGCAACGGCAATATGCATGGCAGTCGTTGATTTCCCCGACCCGCCCTTTTCATTACCGAGTATGATGACGTGAGCAGACTTGGCCCGCGCAGCGGTCTGGATACCCATTGCATTCCCCGAGGGATCTTGATTGTCGATTTTTCCAGAGCCTGGTCAAGGTTCGTTTCGTTTGGCAGTTCATAACTCACCGATCGATGGTCAGTTGACCGCAACTTTGGTAGCCTTTCACGCAGTCACGAATATTTCGCCAAGGCTCCCCCCGATGCCGTCCAGAATCCCTGTCGCACGGTCCATCCCGGCCCTGCGCCGGGTGATCGCCGGCTTCCGCTCCGCCGGAGAAACGGTGGCACTGGTCCCAACCATGGGCGCCTTGCATGCGGGACATTTAGCGCTGGTGCGCCGAGCCGGGCGCCAAGCCGACCGGGTCGTGGTTTCGATTTTTGTAAACCCTGCACAATTTGCGCCGCACGAAGACCTGGAGAGCTATCCGCGGCGTATGCGGCTAGATATCGCCGCCTTGGCCGAGAACCGCGTCGACCTGGTCTGGGCACCGCCCGTTAACGTCATGTATCCCGAAGGCTTCGCGACTCGGATCGTGCCGGAGGGTGCCGCCAGCGTTGGCCTGGAAGATGCGTTTCGCGCGCATTTCTTTTCCGGCGTGGCCACCGTGGTGACCAAGCTCCTCACCCAGTGCATGCCGGATGCGGCGGTCTTTGGCGAAAAAGACTATCAGCAGCTCCAGGTCGTCACGCAGCTGGTACGCGATCTCAATATCCCTATAAAAATCATCAGCGCGCCCGTCGTCCGGGAGAAAGACGGCCTCGCCCTGTCTTCGCGTAACGTCTTCTTGTCGCCCAAGGAACGGTTGATTGCACCCATGCTGCATCGGGTGCTGAAAGATTGCGCGGGGAAAATCCGTAAGGGTCGCCCGGTGCAGGACGTATTGGCCCAGGGACGCGATGTCCTCAAGCGTGCCGGCTTCGCGCTCGATTACCTGGAGGCCCGCCATGCGGAAACCTTGCAGCCGGTGGCTTTGCGGCGGAAAGCCCCCTTGCGCTTGCTGGTAGCGGCGAAGATCGGCAAGACCCGGCTAATCGACAACCTAGCCGTCTAGCTGGCGCATGATCCCGAAAAGTGGGGACCGTTTTTCGGATGAGATCATGCGCCTAGCTAATGGGTTAGGGC
>JAXDOO010000432.1:0-2568 GCA_034668865.1 Alphaproteobacteria bacterium | reverse complement strand
AGATCGTCTTCGGCGGAATGCTGATCTTCGCCGTCGCGGTCACGATCGACCGCAGCAAGATTCCCGTGGTGAAATAACAGGCGGCGTCCCAGAAGAATGCGGCGCTTCCGTCCAAGGGACCATGCCGTGTGTTCCGCGAACCAGGGCGGATGTCGGCTAGTTTGAGCGGCCTGTTGGGGCGAGCGTGGTGTTGAGGTCCGC
The DNA here is from genome assembly GCA_034668865.1 of Alphaproteobacteria bacterium. Lineage (GTDB taxonomy): Bacteria > Pseudomonadota > Alphaproteobacteria > Rhizobiales > Xanthobacteraceae > CANKHA01. The sequence goes on along the minus strand of JAXDOO010000432.1, from coordinate 2,367 downwards.
TTCGCGCCCATCCTGGTCATTTGAAGGCGCGCCAGCCTTCTCGGGAAGCGGACGTTCGTCAGATTCAGGAGCACATCCAATCACACCCGTCGCAGTTGCCGTGACCTGGAAATCAGCCTCAGATGGATCGTCAGGTTCGTTTGCGCGGACGCGACGCCCCTCTTCCCCGTGCTTTCCACCGGCTCGGGCTCGCTGCCAGCGGGTGCGGATCATTCGCCGGCTCGCGCCGCGCGCTCTCGCGCAGCGCTTCCTTGAGCGTTGTCGGGCGCCGATGCTTTTTCAGAAGATCGGCAAAGGCCCCATTAGCCAGGTCCTCGAAACTCTTCTTGCTGTCGCGCGCAAGCCCCTCGAGCGCGAGCCAAGTCTCGTCATCGAACCTGACCCGCTTACCCTTCATGGCCATTTTTGCCCCCTGTGGCAGTTTCGGCGTTGCAAGAAGCATCTCAACGGGCCGCGTCTTTGAGCCTGCCGCTCCGGGGCACCCAAGCAACCGATGAAGGTTTGCCCTCGCGATCTGTCTTACCACATGGGTCACGAACCACGGCACCAACAAGGTTGCCTCAATCGGGGGCAGAGACGGACGATCTGGTCCGCCACAATCAGCGGCGCCATGGAAACTGGATTTGGCTGCGGCTTCCGCGCGGCGTTTGGCGGATCATGTGCATGGCTCGGCGATGAAGCTCAGCAGGGAGGAGGAGGTTCACGGAGTCCCCACTGAGTAGGGCTGCGCCGTAGCTGAGGGTGCTTGAGACACGCAGTGAATCCCTTTCAGTTCGTGCTAAGCTGAATACACTTCGGGTGGGATTCAGATGGCGACTGAGATCCTGGATATTTTGACGCGACTCGTAGCTGCTGGCTTCCTGGGCGCCTGCATCGGGTACGAACGTCGCTTTCATCACAAGGCGATCGTGCCGCAGGGATGGTGCTGATCGCGATCGGAAGCACGACTTACATGTTGCTCGGTCGACACCTTGCGGAGACAGATCCAAGCTCGATCAGCCGCACGCTTCAGGGGTTCCTGTCGGGAATTGGCTTCCTCGGTGGCGCTGTCATTTTCAAAAGCGGATTCGACGTAAAGGGGATCAAGGCCGCCGCAGCAATTTGGATCACCGGAGCTCTCGGCCTTGCGATTGCGACTTCCTACTGGTGGTTGGGAATCACTGTGGGGCTAGTGACCGTGGCGGTCATGTTCATCGCCGACAGCTTTCCCGACGAGATCCGTGAGGAAAAGCAGGAGACCCCGAACCCGAGCGGGGACGCAAAGAAATAAGCTGTGAACCTAAGGATCAGCCCGCGACAACGCCTCCAATACCGCAAGGTCGATTCGGAGCGGCGAAGTGCTGACCGATGCTCTACTAGGCTGCAGAAAGACCCCAAGGATGTCCGGACACTCAGATTGGAAGCTTGGATTGATCGACTCAGCCTGGTTCGGGTCCGAGTTCGAGGGCCTGGCCGGATTACAACAAGCTCGTCGGATAGGATTCGACAGTCTCGATCTTTTCATCGGCTTCGACCCAGGGCGCCTGACCTCGGCCGAGCGCGACGCGTACGTGAATGCCGCTAAGAGCGTTGATCTCCCGATTACATCACTCGTGTGCACCTGCCTCGGGCTCAACGACTTCAATCCAGCGATCCGCGGCTATCACATCGAACGCGCCACGAATCTGGTCGAGCTAGCGGCAGCTTTCCCCACGGTCCAGAACCTCTGTTTCGTCCCCGGCGAGTACATGTTCCAGCAGAAGCTGCTACCTCCCAGCCTCGAGTGGAACCTGGTCGTGGAGGCGACCCGCGAAGTCGGCAAGCACGCCGCGGCGCGCGGGCTCGATCTCGCAATCGAACTGCTGCCGTTTGAATTCGCCTTCATCAGATCGCTCGACACAATGGAGCGGTTCCTCGACGAAGTTGGCCTCGAGAACGTGAAGGCGACGGTCGACATCTCTCATATGTGGCTCATGCGCATCTTGCCGGCGGAGCTCGGGCGGCTGAGCGGACGGATTGCCCACGTCCATATCGCCGATTGCGACGGCATCAATCATGGCGACCTGCCGCCGGGGCGAGGGAACACGCCCTTCGGCGAGTACATCGCAGCCATCCGCGACACGGGTTTTGTGGGCACGGCGTCGGTCGAGTTGGAGTTTCCGCCTGATCCGAGCGGAATGTTGGCTTGGGTTGAGGAGGCCTATCTCACGTCTTTGCAGCTTCTGACGGACGCGGGCGTGCACTCAACATCACGGCAGGCGGGACGTGCTTAAACGGCAAGTGCCGCTCCGTTCACCGAGCAGCTCTGGCGAATTAGGCTGGCGTGGCTCAGGCCGGCCCCTTTGCGCGGTTGCCGCGTGTGATAAGGGAGTCCCGTATTTTGCCCCA
>JAXDOO010000431.1:0-7744 GCA_034668865.1 Alphaproteobacteria bacterium | reverse complement strand
GGAAGACATCATGTCCGCCTTTTACGACGGCAAATATGACGTGTTGCTTTCCACCACCATCGTTGAATCCGGCCTCGACATTCCGACCGCCAATACGTTGATCGTGCATCGCGCCGACATGTTCGGCCTTTCGCAGCTCTATCAATTGCGTGGTCGGGTAGGACGCGCGAAGACCCGCGCCTATGCATTGTTCACCCTGCCCGAGGCACGCAAGATCACGCCGCAGGCGGAACGCCGGCTGAAGGTGCTGCAATCACTCGACACCTTGGGCGCCGGCTTCCAGCTTGCGTCGCATGACCTCGACATCCGCGGCGCGGGCAATCTGTTAGGCGAGGAGCAGTCCGGTCACATCAAGGAAGTCGGCTTTGAACTTTACCAGCAGATGCTGGAGGAAGCGGTGGCGAGTCTTAAGGCGGGCATCATCGCGCCGGTCGCGGACCGCTGGTCGCCGCAGATCACCATCGGCACACCGGTGCTCATCCCGGAGGATTATGTCGCCGACCTGCCGGTGCGGCTTGGACTTTATCGGCGGCTGGCGGACATCGAGGACGAGCGCGAGGTCGATTCTTTCGGCGCGGAAATGGCCGACCGCTTCGGAGCCTTGCCGGAAGAGGTCAACCACCTGTTGCAGGTGGTCGCGATCAAGGCGCTATGCCGCCACGCCAATGTGGAGAAAGTGGATGCCGGCCCGAAGGGCGCGGTGTTCTCCTTCCGCGACAACACCTTTGCCAACCCGGAAGGCCTCGTCGCCTACATCCGGGAGCAGGGTGTGGGCGCGCGCGTGCGTCCCGACATGAAGGTGGTGTTCTTCGACGACTGGGAAAATCCGGAAGAGCGGCTGAAAGGTACCACGGACATCCTGCGCCGGCTGGCTTCCATCGCGGAGCGTGCGAAAGCAGCTTAGGTTTCGGCCGCTGCCTTGCGGATCACGTCCGCCAATGTTTCCGGCGCCTGGGCGCCCGAGATCGCGTAACGTCCATTGAAAATAAAAGTCGGCACGCCATTGATGCCGGCTTCTTTCGCGGCGTTCGCCGCCAAAGTTGTTTCCTCGACATCCTCTTCGCTTTCGAGCAGCGGACGGATAGCGTCGGGGTCGAGGCCCACATCGGCGGCGGCGCGCACCAAAACCTCGCGGTCGGTGAGGTCGGCACCTTCGGTGAAATAGAGGTCCATCAGCCGCTGCTTCATCTCCGGGCCTTTGCCTCGTTTCCCAGCCCAATGGATCAGCCGGTGGCTGTCGAGCGTGTTGGGCTGGCGCGCGATCTTGTCGATCGCATAGGTCAGCCCTTCCTCCGCCGCCGCTTCCGCCACCCGTCCGGCCATGCCGCGATAGGCCTCGGGCGAGCCAAATTTCTTGGTGAGATATTCCTTGCGCGCGATGCCGTCGCGCGGAATCCAATCGTTGAGGAAATAGGGGTGGAAATAGACCTCGACCGGAATCTCCGGCGTCATCGCCAGGGCCTTTTCCAACCGGCGCTTGCCGATGAAGCACCAGGGACAGACCACGTCCGAAACCACATCGATGCGCAAGGGCGTTGCGTTTTCCGTCACGCGCCGCATGTGGCGCTTGCGCGTCGCAATATCAACCGGCAGCGAAGGCTTCGGCGCCGACGCGCGTAAGCAAGCTATCGGCGGTATCGGTCGGCTTCAGGGCGCCGAGCGTGATATGGGTCTCGAGCTTCGGTCGTCCGCCTTCCGAGGTCAGCATGGTTTGCCTGAGCACGCTGGCAATGCGCCGCGAGACCACATGGGCGGTTCGCAAATCGGTCCCGGTAAAGACGCAAAGGATCGATCCGTCAGAGCCTTGGCAGGCGAAGTCAATGTTGCGCACGATGCGGCTGACCAGCCGCGCGATGTCCATGCTGGGGCGGCGCTCCAGCACCGGGCCGAAGGTGAAGCGTGCGACCGACAGACTGACGCCGCGCTGGGCTGCCTGCTGCATGGCGCTGGAAAGGTCGCGCCAGAAGCACTCGCGGGTGAGCAGCCCGGTCTGTGGATCAACCATGCCTTTTGTGTCGAAGGCCTGCATGACACGCTTGAGCCGCGCGTCAAAGGCGTGCAGGCGCACGAGCGGCAGGATCCAGTCGATCAAGGCGCGCGGCTCGCCGGCGGCCGCCTCAAGATTGGCGAGCTTGGGTCCGAACTCGTTCAGCAGGGCGGGCGTGCCGCCCGCCAGCGCGATGGGTAGATCGCGAAAGCGGGCGTCCTCGGCCATGGCGATGAGAAGCGCTTCGATCACTCTCGGGCTGAAGCCGTCGCCGATCACAACGCCATCGACGTCGCGCGCACTGAGATATTTTGCCGCGGTCTCCACACTGAGCGCGCCGATCAGTCCCACGCGCTCGCCGACGGCGACGGCAAGTGCCGGATAAGAGCGTCCGCGCCCGGCGACCAGCACCGTCGCGTCTTCGACCGGATCGGTTTGCGGAAGCGTCGGCACCGTGCCGTCCTGGCTGCTGAAGGTTTCCATCCGCCGCAGCACCGCGGCATGCAGCGCGCGCACGCGGAGCGCCATGCGGAGCCGTGCCACCAGCCGCGTGGCTGATGCATCCGCGTCAATCGGCAGGCCGCCGGGGATGGCCATGCTCATATCGCTGCGCGCGCGGCCGATGAGCGGGATGAAGGGACCGTTGCGGGTCTGGATCTGCAGCCTTAGGGCGTCGGCGGCCTTGAGATCGGAGGCGGGGCCGGGCTCGGCCAGCACAACGGCAGAGGGCTGTACCGAAATGAAAGCGGAAGGTGCGTCGACCCAGCGGCTCTCGACAACGGGAAAAGCCCCGGCTGCGCCCAATGCCTCAACGAGATCCGGCGCCGGATTGTCGGCAACGACGACCATCGGACCTTGCAGGGACATGACAGCTCGAGGGTGGCGTCAAAGCACGCAATCTAACCACCTGGCCTTAATGGGGCGTCAACGCTAACTGGACAAAGCCGGCTATACGCCGAAGGCGTCCGCCACCAGCGGATTGACGCCCCGCCTGACCAGTTCGCTCCGCAGTGCGTCGCTGTCGTCGGCAGCACCCGTCAGACGTTGGCCGGACAGAGAATCGGGGAGAGCGGCGATGCGGCCGCCGCTGTCGATGTCGGTGATGAGGCGCTGCAGCTCGCGCAATGCAAAGCGATACCCACCAACGCCCGCGATTCCGGCCGGCGGCCCGGTTATGGTGACGGTGCGTGTCTCGGAATCAATTCGGCAGGGATAGCCGGTATCGACGAGCCCGTCGGATGTCTTGAAGTGCGGCAGTCCGGTGCTTTCGGCACCGGTGGGATAAGCATTCCGGGGCACCATGGGGCCGCTGAGCGCCAGGGTGCGGTCGCGAGTGGGTTTCAGCTCCGCCACCACAAGGGCCCCCGGCGCACCGCGCGGAGCAGCAATAATACCGAGCGGAAGCGGCGCAGGTTTGCCGCTCGCGCCACGCCGCATCGGGATCACGCAGGTTTCCCCGAAGCAGGCAACATCGACAAAGTCCGTGAATTGCTGGCGCCAGGCCGCAGCGGTGTTCATGCGCTCCGGCGAGCGCCACAGCCCCAATATGGTCCGCACATTGGAAGCAAAAAACCCGGCCTCCAGCAGGCGCGGCACCACAGGCCCGGGCAGGATTGCCGCATCGCAGCCATCGCGCAGTTGCCGCGCCAGCGTCTCCGGATCGAATGGCTGGTGCAGCACCAGCGTTCCGCCACTGATCAGCCACGGCAGCACACTCACGGCCAGGCCGGCGAAGGTGGAGGGCGGCACGGCGGAAAGTAAAGTCGCGCCGGTTTCAAGCCGTCCTTCCAGCCGCACCGCCAATCCGCCGGCGATGATCTCGGCATGATTGCGTGCCACCGGCACAAGCGAGTCCGCGGTCGCCTCCCAGGTGATCAATGCGAGATGCGCAGCGCGGTCGTCGGCGTGCGCGCGGTCCAGCTGCGGCGGCGGCGGATTTTTCTCGGCATAAAGATCGTCGAGCCTCACCACGCCGTCGGGCAACCCGCTGCCGAAGGCGCAAACATAACGGACGGGAAAGATGTCAACCGCTGCATGCATCGCGAGCTTGGCATGATCGGTTGCGCCGACGCGCCGGCAAGTGATCACGACCTTGGCTCCCACACCGCCGAGCGCGGCCACCAGGTCGCCATGTCGCCAGAGGAGGGGTAGTGGCGCCGCGATCAATCCGGCACGCAGCACGCCGAGCAGCGTGAGCACGCTCTCCACCGTCGATGGCAGTTGGATGCCGACGATGGAATCAGCAGGCAATGTCAGCTCGTGCAGTCGCCCCGCGATGGCGGAGATCATGCGGTCGGCCTGCGCATAGGTCAGGCGCCGCGGTGCGCCATCGGTGAAGCTCGCCCGGTTGGGCGGATCGACCAGCGCGAGCATGTCCGGATTGCGCTGCGCCGCCCGGCGGAAAAGATCGTCCAGCGTCGCCCGCGCGCCGGGCGCGGCGGTCGCGATCGTCTGGCCGGGATCGCCGAGGATCATGCGAACCTCATTGTCGCGCGCTCCGCCACCAGGTTTCTGGCAGATAGCCATAGAGCGAGATCGCTTCGGGATGGTCGAGATGCGTCCAATGAGCCACCCATTGCGCGGGGATGCTGAACAAGGGCACAGCGTAAAATCCCGACGTGAGCACTCGATCCTCGGCGCGGACGGCCGCTACGAAATCGGCGCGGTCCTCCGCGTTCAGCATGGCGGCGATGGCAGCGTCGACGGCGGGGCTCTTCACGCCCATGTAGTTGCGGGTGCCTTCGGCGTCGGCCGCGGCCGAGCCGAAATAGAAGCTCTGCTCGTTGCCCGGCGACAGCGACTGATCCCAGCGAAAAAGAATCATATCGAAATCATAGCTCACGCGGCGGCGGTCGTATTGTACGGCGTCTACCGAGCGCACACTGATCGTGATTCCGGCGCGCTTCACGGCCTGGGCGAAGAGGAGCGCAAGCCGCTCGTCGTCGCGGCTGGTGACCATGATTTCGAAAGACATCGGCTTGCCGGTCGAGCGATTGACCAGGTCCGCGCCGCGCAATTCGTAGCCGGCGGCAGCGAACAGATCGAGCGCGCGACGCAGCGTGGGCCGGTCGCGGCCGGAGCCGTCGGTCACCGGCGGCGACCACTTCCCTTCGAGCACGTCTGCGCGCACTGCGTGGGGAAACGGCGCGAGCAGCGCGCGTTCGCGGGCATCAGCTGGGCGGCCGTGGGACGAAAGCTCGGACCCTTCGAAGTAACTCGCAATCGGCGCATATAACCCGGAGAAAAGATTTTTGTTGATCCAGGAAAAATCATAGAGCAGCGAGATCGCCTCGCGCACGCGGATGTCCTCGAAGATCGGACGGCGGGTATTGAACACGAAGAAGAAACTCGGCTTCGGCAAGCCGGTGGTGAAGGTTTGGCGTACGACGCGGCCCTCGCGTAGGGCGGGGAAGTCGTAACCGGCCGCCCATCGCGTCGAGTCGGTTTCTACGCGCAGGTCGTAGAGGCCTTTCTTGAACGCCTCGAAATGCGCGTTGGCATCGCGGTAATAGTCGAACCGGATCTCGTCGAAATTCCACAGTCCGCGGTTAACGGGCAACTCGCGGCCCCAATAGTCCGGATTACGCTTGATGGTGACGCTCTGTCCGGGGCGGACGTCGATCACGACGTAAGGGCCGCTGCCGATCATCGGCTCGAAGCTAGTCGCCTCAAAGGTGTCGGGATTGACTGCGTGCTTCGGCAGCACCGACATCAGCCCGAGGATCAGTGGCAGCTCGCGGTCGTCGCTGCCGGCGAGATCGAACCGCACCGCGTTGTTTCCGATCGCTTCCGCCTTTGTCACTTTGCTGTAGTAGAACCGGTGATTGGGACGGCCCTTGTCCCGCAGCAGCTGCCAGCTGAACAAGACATCTTCCGGCGTTACCGGCTTGCCGTCTGAAAAGCGGGCGGCAGGATTAAGGTTGAAGGTGACGTAGGAGCGCGCGGGGTCCGTTTCCACCGAATGCGCGAGCAGCCCATAGAGCGTGAACGGCTCATCATAGCCGCGCTGCATGAGCGATTCGACCACGTAGCCGCCGATCACCGACCCGCGCGCGGCCTGCGCGGCGAGGCCTTTGATGATGTAGGGATTGAGGCTATCGAAGGTGCCGAGGATGCCCTGCAAGAAACGTCCGCCTTTCGGCGCATCCGGATTGGCGTAACGGAAATGCGTGAAGCCTTCGGCCTGCGCCGGCTCGCCATGCATGGCGATGGCGTGACGCGGCCCCGGCTTGTCTTGCGCCCAGGCATCGCCATAGAGAAGCGCGAGCGCTGCCGCGGATCCGATGACGATTGGTCGCAGCCTGGGGAGACGGATTATCGGCACGGTCATATGGCGGTTTGATTCGGCTCCAAGCCGGCTATTTTTATCACAGGCGATCGCAGCACATGCCGCTGAAGGACTGGAATTAGCGCGCTGCTATGGCGCTGTCGTGCCGCCCGCTTTCCGCGCTTTATTTAGCGGGCGATTCCCGCTATCACGATGCCAGAAGTCACGCTAATGCCTCATTTTACGCAGACAGAGCCGCCCAAACGGGGGCGCCTTTCATATCCGGCTTAAGGCCGTCAGAACGGCAAAGAAGAGGATCCAATGCATCGTTTCACTTTGGCATCGGCCAAGCCGGTCGCGCATGCGGTTGCCGCCGTCGCGACGACGTCGATCGCCGCCTTGATGATTTCTTCCGCTTTGGCGCAACAGCCTGCGGCGCCAAAGCCGGCACCCGCGCGACCCGCGGCGAGCACGCCTGCCAAACCGCCGGCACCGACACAGCCGGCTCCGCAAGCGCAGCCTGCGTCTCCGCCATCGCAGCCCGGACAGCCAGGACAGCCCGGAGCTCCCACGGGAGCATCAATGCCGCAGCTGATTTATTCGCAGTGGATAAAATTCTGCGTCGGACCGGACGGCCAGCCAGCCGATCAGAAAGATCCCGCCACTAAGAGCAAGCAGATCTGCCTCACCGGCCTGGACGGTCGCACGGAATCCGGCGTGCCGCTCGTTGCCGTGGCGACAATCGATCCGGCCGAAGGAAAGAAAATCCTGCGCGTCACTTTGCCTATCGGCATGCACTTGCAGCACGGAACGCGTGTTATCGTTGACGAAACACAGCCGATGACCGCGCCTTATGTCGTTTGCTTTGCGAACGGCTGCATCTCCGACTACGAATTGACCGCCGATACGCTCGGTAAGGTCAAAAAAGGCAAGGTCGCGTACGTGCAGGGTATCAATTACCAGGGCGGCGCTATGACCTTCCAGGTTCCGCTGACGGAATTCGCCAAGGCTTTTGACGGCGCGCCAACCGATCCGAAGGTTTTGGAAGACCGCCAGAAAAAGCTCGAGGAAGAGCTGAAGAAGAAGGGCGAAGAGCTGCAGAAGAAGGCTAACGAAGCACGCCAGAAGCTTGAGCAGAGCGGCGGCGCGGCCAAGGCTCAGTAACTCTTGAACACGTTAGCGCGCGATCGGCCGCAAAGCTGGCCGCGCGCTAGTTGAGCAGGGCATTGCGCGGCCGGTAGCTGCCTTTATCGTCGGCCTCGAAAATTTCCCGTACCTGCGGATGCCGCAACGGCTGGCCTGAGGTGTCGAGCAACAGATTCTGCTCCGATACATAGGCGATATATTCCGTCTCCGCGTTTTCGGCGAACAGATGATAGAACGGCTGGTTCTTGTGTGGCCGGACCTCGACCGGGATGGACTGATACCATTCCTCGGTGTTGTTGAATTCAGGATCGATATCGAACACCACGCCGCGGAACGGGAACACC
>JAXDOO010000430.1:0-26396 GCA_034668865.1 Alphaproteobacteria bacterium | reverse complement strand
CGTCGGCATGCAGATGTCGCTGAAGCCGGGCGACCAGGTCATCACCGGGTACCGCGATCACGGCCACATGCTGGCTTGCGGCATGGATCCCAAAGGTGTGATGGCCGAACTGACGGGCCGCAGAAGCGGCTATTCCCGCGGCAAGGGCGGGTCGATGCATATGTTCTCGGTCGAGAAGGGTTTTTACGGCGGCCACGGCATCGTCGGGGCGCAGGTGCCGCTCGGCACCGGCCTCTCTTTCGCCAACCGCTATCGCGAAAACGACAATGTCTGTCTAACCTATTTCGGCGATGGCGCGGCCAACCAGGGGCAGGTCTATGAGAGCTTCAACATGGCCGCGCTCTGGAAGCTGCCGGTCGTCTATGTGATCGAGAACAATCGCTACGCCATGGGCACCTCGATCAGCCGCTCATCCGCCAGCGTCGAGCTTTCGCGCCGCGGCGTCTCCTTCAATATCGACGGCGAGCAGGTCGACGGCATGGACGTGCGCGCGGTGAAAGCGGCCGGTGAGAAAGCGGTGAAGCTGTGCCGGGAGGGCAAGGGCCCCTATATCCTGGAAATGATCACTTATCGCTATCGCGGCCATTCCATGTCCGACCCCGCGAAATACCGCACGCGCGAAGAAGTAGACAAGGTACGCGGGGAGCAGGACCCGATCGAGCAGGTCCGTCTTCGCTTGCTTGAAAAGGGAATGAGCGAAGAGGCGCTGAAGAAGATCGACTCCGAAGTGCGCGCCAAGGTGAACGAGGCGGGCGAATTCGCCACCCACGACCCGGAACCCGACCCCTCCGAGCTTTATACGGACGTGATGCGCTAAACGGGCGAGAAACCACCGCCGATTTCAAGAGTTCAGATAAGCCCATGCCGATCCAAGTGCTGATGCCCGCCCTCTCGCCCACGATGGAGAAGGGCAACCTTGCCAAATGGCTGAAAAAGGAGGGCGAAGCGATCCGCAGTGGCGATGTCATCGCCGAGATTGAAACCGACAAAGCGACGATGGAGGTCGAGGCGACCGACGAGGGCACGCTTGGGCAGATCCTGGTGCCGGAAGGCACACAGGATGTGGCGGTGAACACGCCGATTGCGACGATCTTTTCAGAAGGCGAAGATGCTTCCGCCGCGAAACCCGCCAAGCCGGAACGCCAGGCGAAAGCCGCGGAATCCGCGCCACCGGCTGCCGAGGATCAGAAACAGGCCAAAGCGCCGGCTCCGGCAAAATCCGCCGTCGCCACGCCGCCGCAGCCGAAGGCCTTGCCTGAACCCGACGTGCCTGCCGGAACCGAGACGGTCACCATGACCGTGCGCGAAGCCTTACGCGATGCCATGGCGGAAGAGATGCGCCGCGACAAGGACGTCTTCGTCATGGGCGAGGAGGTTGCGGAATATCAGGGCGCCTACAAGGTCACGCAGGGGCTGTTGCAGGAATTCGGCGTCAAGCGCGTCATTGACACCCCCATCACCGAGCAGGGTTTTGCCGGCCTCGGCATCGGCGCGGCACTCGCCGGATTGAAGCCGATCGTGGAGTTCATGACCTGGAACTTCGCCATGCAGGCGATCGATCAGCTGATCAATTCCGCGGCCAAAACGCTGTACATGTCCGGCGGACAGATGGGCTGCCAGATTGTCTTCCGTGGTCCCAATGGTGCCGCCGCCCGCGTCGGCGCGCAACATAGCCAGGATTATTCCGCCTGGTATTCGCATATCCCCGGGCTGACGGTGATCGCGCCATACACCGCCGCCGATCACAAGGGCCTGCTGAAAGCGGCGATCCGCAATCCCAATCCGATCATCTTTCTGGAAAACGAAATCCTCTACGGCCAGTCTTTTCCGGTTCCCAAGCTCGACGACTACGTAGTGCCGATCGGCCGCGCCAAAATCTCGCGCGAAGGCAGCGACGTCACGCTCGTCGCCTGGTCGATGGGCATGAGCTACGCGCTGAAAGCCGCCGAGGAACTGGCGAAGGAAAACATCTCGGCAGAAGTCATCGATCTGCGCACGCTGCGCCCGATGGATACCGAAACGATCATTGCGTCGGTGAAGAAGACCGGCCGCGTGGTCACGGTCGAGGAGGGCTGGCAGCAGTCCGGCATCGGCGCGGAAATCGCTGCGCGCATCATGGAACAAGCCTTCGATTACCTCGACGCGCCAGTGGCGCGGGTGGCTGCGAAGGACGTGCCGCTGCCTTACGCCGCCAATCTCGAGAAGCTGGCATTGCCCTCGGTCGCCGAGGTAGTCGCCGCCGCTAAAGCCGTCTGCTACCGGTAGGGCGCGCCATGCCGACGAATATTCTCATGCCCGCGCTTTCGCCCACGATGGAGAAGGGCAACCTCGCCAAGTGGGTGAAGAAAGAGGGGGACAAGGTCGCTCCCGGCGACGTGCTGGCGGAAATCGAAACCGACAAGGCGACGATGGAAGTCGAAGCGGTCGACGAAGGCACGCTGGCGAAGATTGTGGTGCCGGAAGGCACCCAGGACGTTCCGGTCAACCAGATCATCGCCGTACTCGCCGGCGAAGGCGAGGATGTGAAGGCGGCAGCTTCAGGAGCAGCAGCAGGCACAGGACAGAAAGCTGCGCCACCCAAGGCGGAGGCCAAGCCGGCGGAAGCCAAGCCCGCGGAGGCCAGACCCGCGGAAGCGCCTAAGCAAGCCGCCCCGACCGCCGCTCCCCGCAGCGCACCGACACCTGCTCCCGCCGCAGCGCCGCAAGGCGATAAACTATTCGCATCACCGCTCGCCAAGCGGCTTGCCAAGGAAGGCAATATCGACCTCTCGCGCGTGCAGGGCACCGGTCCGCATGGCCGCGTCGTCGCGCGCGATGTCGAGGAAGCGAAATCCGGCGGCGCACAAAAAAAAGCGCCAGCCGCTGCAGGCGCCGCACCGCTTGCCCAGCCGCCGTCCGACGACAAGATCATGGCGCTGTTCGAACAGGGCAGCTACGAAGTCATTCCGCACGACAATATTCGGAAGATCATTGCCCGGCGCCTGGTCGAGGCCAAGACGACCATTCCGCATTTTTATCTGACGGTCGACTGCATCATCGACAACTTGTTGAAGGCGCGCGAAGAGATTAACGGCTCGGCGCCGAAGGACAAAGAAGGCAAGCCGGCCTGGAAATTGTCGGTCAACGACTTTGTCATCAAGGCTTTGGCGCTCGCGCTGCAGCGCGTGCCCGATGCCAATGTGACCTGGACCGAAGCCGGTATGCTCAAGCACAAGCATTCCGACGTGGGCGTGGCGGTTTCTATCCCGGGCGGGTTGATCACGCCGATCGTGCGCCGGGCCGAACTGAAATCGCTCTCGGTCATCTCCAACGAGATGAAGGACCTCGCCGGCCGCGCGCGCGCCAAGAAACTGCGGCCGGAAGAATTCCAGGGCGGCACCAGCGCGGTTTCCAACCTCGGCATGTATGGCATCCGTGAATTCGCCGCTGTGATCAATCCGCCGCACGCCACCATTTTGGCGGTTGGTGCCGGCGAACAGCGGGCAATCGTGCGCAACGACAAGGTGGAAGCGGCGACGGTGATGACCACGACGCTCTCGACCGATCATCGCGCGGTGGATGGCGTGCTCGGCGCCCGGCTGCTTGGCGCAATCAAGGCGATCATCGAAAACCCGGTGATGATGGTGGTGTGATGGCCGACACCGCCTTCGACGTTCTGATCATCGGCTCCGGGCCCGGCGGCTATGTCACTGCCATCCGGTCGGCGCAGCTCGGATTCAAGACCGCCATCGTCGAGCGCGATCATCTCGGCGGCATCTGCCTGAACTGGGGTTGTATCCCGACCAAAGCTTTGCTGCGTTCTGCCGAAGTCTTCCACTATATGCAGCACGCCAAGGACTACGGCCTGACTGCCGAGAAAGTCGGCTATGACGCCAAGGCCGTGGTGCAGCGCTCGCGCGGGGTGTGGAAGCGGCTGAATGACGGCGTCGGCTTCCTGATGAAGAAGAACAAAGTCTCCGTGATCTGGGGCGAGGCGACCATCGACGCACCTGGAAAGGTTACGGTGAAGACGTCGCGGACCGAAGCGCCGAAGGGCGTGCTCGGGCCTGGCGCCTATCAGGCCAAACACATCATCATTGCCACTGGTGCGCGTCCGCGGGTGTTGCCTGGTCTGGAGCCGGACAAGAAACTGGTCTGGACTTATTTCGAGGCCATGGTGCCGCAGACGATGCCGAAATCGCTGCTGGTCGTCGGTTCCGGCGCCATCGGCGTCGAGTTCGCGTCCTTCTACCGCTCCTTCGGCGCCGAGGTGACGGTCGTCGAGCTGCTGCCACAGATCCTACCGGTGGAGGATGCCGAGATCGCCGCCTTCGCCCGCAAAGCCTTCGAGAAGCAGGGCATCAAGATTATCACCGGAGCCAAGGTGACCAAGCTCGAGAAGAAGAGCGACAGCGTGACCGCCACCATTGATGATGGCAAAGCCACGCAGTCGTTGACCGTTGAGCGGGTGATTTCCGCCGTCGGCGTGGTCGGTAATGTCGAAAATCTCGGACTGGAAAAAGTCGGAGTGAAAACCGACCGCGGCGTTGTCGTGGTCGATCCGCTCAGCCGCACCAATGTGCCTGGCATCTATGCCATCGGCGACGTCGCCGGCCCGCCCATGCTGGCGCACAAGGCCGAGCATGAGGGCGTCATCTGCGTCGAAGCGATCAAGGGCCTGAAGGTGCATCCGATGGACAAAAATCTCATCCCGGGCTGCACGTATTGTTCGCCGCAGATCGCCTCGGTCGGTCTCACCGAGCAGGCCGCCAAGGAGAAGAAGCTTGACGTGCGCGTCGGCCGCTTTCCTTTTGCCGCCAACGGCAAGGCCATCGCACTCGGCGAGGACCAGGGCTTGGTGAAGGTGATCTTCGACAAGAAGACCGGACAGCTCCTTGGCGCGCATATGGTGGGCGCGGAAGTGACCGAGCTGATCCAGGGCTATGTCGTGGCGATGAATCTCGAGACCACGGAAGAAGAGCTGATGCACACGGTCTTCCCGCATCCGACCTTGTCGGAGATGATGAAGGAATCCGTGCTCGATGCTTACGGCCGGGTGCTGAACGCGTAGCTGAACTAGCCGCTCGTGCCGAACGCTCTCTTCTTCCCTCTCCTCCTGCAGGAGGGGGAAAAGCTCAAATCATTTCCAGCGGCACTTTTTTCTTCGGCGGCGGAAAGGCCGCATCCAGCGCGGCCATATCCTGTGGGGTGAGCCGCAGCTGCAATGCGCCGTGGTTCTCACGCACGTGCGGCGTGCTGCCCGCTTTCGGGATGGCGCAGATGTTGGGAAGCGCGAGCACCCAGGCCAAGGCGACCTGCGCCGGCGTCGCCTTCAGGCGCTCGGCGATCTTGCGCAACGCCGCTTGCTGCAGCAGCCGGCCCTGCTCGATCGGCGAATAGGCCATCAGCGGTATGTTATGCCTGCGCGACCAGGGAATGAGGTCGCGTTCGATGCCGCGGCGGGTGAGATTGAACAGTACCTGATTGGTCGCCGCCGCCTTGCCGTCCGGCAGCGCGAGAAGTTCCTCCATGTCGTCGGTGTCGAAGTTGCTGACGCCCCAGCGGCGGATTTTTCCCGCCTGCATCAGCGCGTCGAAAGCCGCAATGGTCTCGGACAGGGGAACGCTGCCGCGCCAGTGCAGAAGATAGAGATCGAGATGATCGGTGCGCAGGCGCTGCAGGCTGCGCTCGCAGGCTTTGATCGTGCCTTGGCGCGTGGCGTTTTGCGGCAGCACCTTGCTGACTAGGATAACGTCGTTGCGCCGCTCGGCGATCGCCTCGGCGACCAGTTCTTCAGCGGCGCCATCGCCATACATCTCCGCGGTGTCGATCAACGTCATGCCGAGATCGATGCCGGCACGCAGCGCCGCGATCTCTTCCGCGCGGCGCGCGCGACGTTCCGCCATCTGCCAGGTGCCCTGGCCGAGGACGGGGATAGTTTCGCCGCCGGGGAGGGCGATGGAAGGGATCGCTGTCGTCATTTCATGTGGCAGAGGCAAACCGCGCGATCATTTGACCTGAATGTTTGCGGCCTTGATGATTGGTCCCCATTTCTCGACTTCGGCCTTGTGGAAATTGCGGAGCGCTTCCGCGGTATGCTGTCCGGGCGCCGGCAGCTCCTGGCCCAATTCTTCATAACGCTTTTGTATGTGCGGGTCGGCGAGCACTGCCGCGACCGCGCCGTTGATTTTGTCGATGATGGCTTTGGGTGTTCCCGGCGGAGCCCAGAGCCCGGTCCAGTTGGAGATGTAGAACGCGGGCAGCCCCACTTCTTCGCCGGTTGGAATATCCGGAGCTGCCGGCCACCGCGTTTTTGCCATCATCGCGAAGGCCTTCACATTGCCGGCCTTGACTTGCGACAGGCTGTTCGCCGCCAGATCGCAATAGAAGTCGACCTGTCCGCCGACGAGGTCCTGCAAGGCCGGCGCACCGCCGCGGTAGGGAATGAACTGGAAGGTCGCGCCCGTGATGTTCTGCAGATGCAGGCCGCAAAGGTGCGATCCGCCACCGGGACCGGTTGTTGCTGCCGTGGCTTTGCCGGAGTTGGCTTTAAGCCAGGCGATGAATTCGGTCATATTCTTTGCCGGAATGTCTTTCTTCGCGAGGATCCAGAACGGCGCATCGGCCAGGAAGGCGACTGGCTCCAGATCCTTTTGCAGGTCGAACGGAAGCGAGAAAACGAGGGGACGCAGCACGTAGGGCGCCCAGCCGCCGATGCCAAGGGTGTAGCCGTCGGGCTCCGCGCGCATGACCCTGACGATGCCGCGATCGGCGCCGGGAATGTTTTCGACGATGACCGGTTGGCCAAGCGTCGTCCGCATGTGCTCACCCAGCAATCGTGCAACCGCATCGAAGGCGCCTCCCGCCGGCAGGGGCACGACAAGCGTGATGGGCCGCGACGGATAATCCTGGGCGCTGGCGGTGAGCGGCAAAAGCGCGAGCGCGCCGGCCACGATGGCGAGATGAAGCAAGTTTCGGCGGAGACGGTTCATGGTATCGCTCAGCTTACATCATTCGCCCGGATGGAGAAGATGGCGCAGCGCGAGCTGCGGTGACTATTCCGCGGCTCTGACGCGGCCGGTCGCGCAACGCTCCAGCAAATCGAGCGCCGCCATCACCGTTTGATAAAGCACCTCGCCGCGGCCGATATCCCCGAAGCGATGCTCCTGGTGCAGCGTGGCGCCGGTACGCCGCGCCGCGGCAATATGCACAAGCCCGACCGGGTTGCCGTCTTCGTCGGACTCGGGTCCGGCCACCCCGGTGATAGACACCGAAAGGTCCGCGATGGAACGCCCAAGCGCGCCTTCCGCCATGGCGCGGGCAACCGCTTCGCTGACCGCGCTCTCGCGCTCGAGCAGGGCTCGCGGAATGCCGAGCGCAATCGTTTTCTGGTCCTTGGTATAAGTGACGAAGCCGCCTTGCAGCTGCTTGCCGGCGCCTGGCGCTTCCGCCAGCACGGCAGCCAGCAGGCCACCGGTACAGGATTCCGCCGTGACGATGCTGCGGCCGCGCTTCTCCGCAAGCTTGACGACATCGGTGGCCCGTTTCACCAGCGTGGCGTCGATCTTGGGATATTCAATTTTTTGCGGCATGAGCAACAAGATGGAAAGGTTGCGGCTCGGGGCAACGCCGGAGGCGGGAAGGCGTTCCTTGCCGAACGGTTTGGTAGGCAATGCATGGCTGCCAAGTTTTACGCAACTTGCGGTTCAAGGCCGGAATTCGTAGTTAGATTAGGACCAACGGAGATTCCATGGTTGTCGTCCTCGATACGGTGACGGGCCGGCCGCGCCACCCGGAAAGGGCGCATCGTCCCGATACGCCTGTGCTGAAAAAGCCGGACTGGATCCGCGTCAAGGCGCCGATCTCCCGCGGCTACGAAGAGACGCGGCGCATCATGCGCGACAATGGTCTTGTCACCGTATGCGAGGAGGCGAGCTGCCCGAATATTGGCGAGTGCTGGGAGAAGAAGCACGCCACCTTCATGATCATGGGCGATACCTGCACGCGGGCCTGTTCCTTCTGCAACGTGCGTACCGGATTGCCCGGACCGCTCGATCCGGCCGAGCCGGAGAAAGTGGCTGAGGCAACCGCCAAGCTGGGGCTGGCGCATATCGTTGTCACCTCGGTCGATCGCGACGATCTCGCCGACGGCGGGGCAGGGCATTTCGCGCGCACCATCCGGGCGATCCGCGCGCGCTGCCCGCAGACCACGATCGAAGTGCTGACGCCGGATTTCCTGCGCAAGGACGGCGCGCTTGAACTGGTGATCGAGGCGCGGCCCGACGTATTCAACCACAATCTCGAAACCGTACCGTCGAAATACGTCACCGTGCGGCCGGGCGCGCGTTATTTTGTGTCCTTGCGTCTGCTGCAGCGGGCGAAGGAGCTCGATCCGACGATCTTCACCAAGTCGGGCATCATGGTCGGGCTTGGGGAAGAGCGGAACGAAGTCTTGCAGGTGATGGACGATCTGCGCGCCGCGAATGTCGATTTCCTCACCATCGGCCAATATCTGCAGCCGACGCGCAAGCACCACGAGGTGATGCGATTCGTGCCGCCGGAAGAATTCGAGGCGTTGAAGACGGTAGCTTATGCCAAAGGCTTCTTGATGGTTTCGTCGAGCCCGCTTACCCGCTCGTCGCACCACGCCGGCGAAGATTTCGCGCAGCTCAAGGCCGCGCGCGGCGCCAAGCTTGGTCATGCCTGATCCATCGATGCGTCGGGTGATGGTGATTGGTTGTGGCGGTTCCGGAAAATCTACTTTCGCGGCTCGGTTGGCGGAAGGACTACACCTGCCTTTGATAGCTCTCGACTTCCACTATTGGCGTGCCGGCTGGCAGCAGCCCGCCGCCGACGAGTGGCGCGCGCAGGTCGCGCAGCTGGCGGCTGGCGACGCATGGATTATGGAAGGCAATTATTCCGGGACGTTCGACCTTCGCATGCTGCGTGCCGACACGCTCATTTGGCTCGACTATCCAACCGCCGTCTGCATGCGCCGCGTCCTGCTGCGGGCGGTCAAGGGTTACGCCCGCGCCCGGCCTGGGTTACCACAGGGATGTCCGGAGCGATTCGACTGGGCTTTTCTCCGCCATGTTTGGAATTTCCGGCAAAAGCACCGGCCGCGCATTCTGGTTGCGATCGAGCGCTTCGGCGGTCATCTACGGCTTCATCGGTTGGCGCGCGACCGTGACGGCGACGAACTCCTCACAGCCTTGGGCGCGCGTTGATGCCGCAATTCTCAACCAAACGCCGCGTAGGCCACACCGCCGCGGAAATGTTCGACCTGGTGGCGGACGTCGATCGCTATCCGGAATTCGTGCCGCTATGCCGCGCCCTCAAGGTGAAAAGCCGCACCAAAAAGGAAGAAGGCGGCGAGGTTTTGGTGGCGGACATGACTGTCGCCTACAAGCTTGTCCGCGAGACCTTCACCAGCCGCGTCACGCTCGACAAGCCCAAGCTGCAGATCCTGGTCGAATACCTCAGCGGCCCGTTCAGCCATTTGCAGAACCGCTGGAACTTTCGTCCGGTGGATGAGGGCGGCTGCGAGGTGGAATTCTTCATCGCCTATGAATTCCGCAGCCGCGTGCTGGCGGCGTTGATGGGCGCCATGTTTGACTCGGCGTTCCGCCGTTTCGCCGACGCGTTTGAAAAACGCGCCGACCAGATTTACGGCAAGACGACTGCCTAATTCGTAAAATCCTCGCCCTCGGCGAGGTCGTGCAGCATGGCAATAGCGCGCAGCACCGAGAGCCGCCGCACCTGGGCGCGGCCGATGTCGCCATAGCGATGCTCGTGATGGATAAGCTTGCCGCTACGCGAGGCGGCGACCGCAAAATGCACGAGCCCGACCGGCTTTTCCGTCGTGCCGCCGTTCGGCCCGGCGATACCGGTGACGGCAGCCGACAAAGTCACCGGCGCATTCGCCAAAACACCCTTGGCCATGGCTTCCGCGGTTTCGCGGCTGACCGCGCCGTAACGCTCGAGCGTGGCGGCGGAGACGCCGATCTGCTGCTTGGCTTCGTTGCTGTAGGTGACATAGCCACGGTCGAGCACGCGCGACGAGCCGGGGATGTCCGTCAGTGTTGCCGCCAATAGCCCGCCGGTGCAGGATTCCGCGACGGCCAGTATGAGCTTCTTGCGCGCGCAGAGATGGAGCATCGCCTGCGCAGCATCCCGCGACTCCTGATCCATCATGGGCTCCAGGGCAGGCGGATGGTGGCCGTCGCCAGCGCTGCGATGCCTTCACCACGGCCGATGAAACCGAGCTTTTCGCTGGTGGTTGCCTTCACCGCCACGCGATCGAGCGCAATGCCGGTGATGGCGGCGATGCGCGCGCGGATCGCGTCGCGGTGCGGCCCGATGCGCGGGGCCTCACAAATCACGGTGACATCAAGATGTGCAATCATGCCGCCGCGCGCCTGCACACGCTCCCCGGCGAAGCGCAGAAATTGTTCCGAGGCCGCGTGGCGCCATTGCGGATCGCTGGGCGGAAAATGCACGCCAATGTCGCCTTCGGCCAGCGCGCCAAGAATAGCGTCAACCAGCGCATGCAATACTGCGTCCGCATCGGAATGGCCAGCAAGGCCGCGCGCATGCGGGATCTTGACGCCGCCAAGCACCACGTGGTCGCCGGCAGAAAACGCGTGTACGTCATAACCCGTGCCCATCCGGATGTCGGAAAGCGTCGCGAGCCGCTCGCTTTCCGCGCGCGCGAAATCTTCCGGCCTCGTCAGCTTCAAGTTGGCTGCCTCTCCCGCGAACACGGTGACGGAATGGCCTGCCCATTCCATCAGTGCGGCATCGTCCGAAAAATCGTCTCGGCCGGCTGCAGCGGCATCGCGATGGGCCGCCAGCAGAGCGCTAAAATTAAAGGCCTGTGGTGTTTGGATCGCGCGCAGCGATGCGCGGTCAAGCGTCTGCGTTACATGTTCGCCCGCGTCGACCGCTTTCACCGTATCGCTCAGCGCGATACCCGGCACCGCCGCGCCGAGTTTCGCTGCCGCCACCGCGCGGCCGATCAGCGCCGCCGATGCAAAGGGACGGGCCGCGTCGTGCACGAGCACTATCTCGGGTTGATGAGCCCCAAGAGCTTCGAGGCCGGCTCGCACAGACGACTGCCGTGTGGCACCGCCGAAGACCGGCGGCAGCAAATCCAGCCCCCCCGCTGCCTCCGCATAGAGCCGCGCATCGTCAGCATGGATGACCGGCTGCACCATGGTGATCTGCCGATCGCCGGAGAACAGGGTGAGGCTGAAACGGAGCACCGGCTGACCGCCGAGCGGCCGGTAAGCCTTCGGTATGTCGCCGCCCGCCCGGCTGCCACGCCCGGCTGCCACGATCACCGCTGCAATCCCACCTGTCATCGATGAAACCACGAATCCAAGGCCAATTGCTTCCAGTTTAAGGACTTTCCAGCTTGCCCGCCGCAGCTAATTTTGTTGCACTGCAGCACTTGCGCAGGCCGCCAATTTGGCTAAACTCTATGCATCCTCAGATTTCGCCTAAATGTTGGGCACGGCTAGATGGCGCAGAGAAAGCCTTTCGTTTCAGCAAAACCCTTGGCCGTCGGGCCAGTGGCGCTCTCGAACCGAGTGATCCTGGCGCCGATGTCGGGCGTGACCGATGCGCCGTTCCGCCGTCTCGTCTCCGGTCTCGGTGCCGGTCTCGTTGTTTCTGAAATGACCGCCTGTGAAGACCTGGTGCAGGGCGACCGCAACGCCGTCCTGCGCACCGAGGGTCAAGGCGTGGGCGTGCATGTGGTGCAGCTCGCCGGCTGCGAGGCGCATTGGATGGGCGAGGGCGCGCGTATCGCGGAAGCTTCCGGCGCCGCCGTGATCGATATCAACATGGGTTGCCCGGCCAAACATGTGACCAACGGGCAGTCGGGATCGGCGCTGATGCGCGATCTCGACCATGCCCTCACGCTGATTGAAGCCACCATTGCCGCCGTCTCGGTGCCGGTGACGTTGAAGATGCGGCTCGGTTGGGACCATCAATCGATCAACGCGCCCGAACTCGCCCGCCGCGCCGAGCAGGCGGGCATTCGTCTGATCACCGTGCATGGCCGCACGCGCTGCCAATTCTACAAGGGCGAGGCCGATTGGGCGGCGGTGCGCGCGGTGAAGGACGCCGTTTCCATTCCCGTCGTGGTCAACGGCGATATCGAAAGCTTTGACGACGCCGATGCCGCATTGCATGCCTCCGGCGCCGACGGGCTCATGGTCGGACGTGCCGCGCAGGGCCGTCCGTGGTTTCCGGGCCAGATGGCGCGCTATCTCGAAACCGGCAAGCGCGAGCAAGCGCCGCCGCTCGGTTGTCAGCTTGCGCTCATCATCGAGCTCTATCACGAGATGCTTGTGCATCATGGGTTGCGTATCGGGCTTCGCCATGCGCGCAAGCATCTCGGCTGGGCGCTGGATGCCGCCGCGGCGACTGCCCGCATTCCCGCCGATCTTCTAAAGGCATGCCGCAACCAGGTCCTTACCGCAGAGAAGCCGGACGAAGCGGTTCGCCGGCTTACCGATGCATACGACGCCTTCGGCTGGAGGGCCGCCGCATGAGCCTCGACGTGACACCCTCCTTTCCGTCGGTCACCGCAGACGCCGTGCTCAATGCATTGCCGCATCCGGTCATCATGGTTTCAGCTGACGGCAAGATCGCGGACGCCAATGTGGCGGCGGAGAACTTTTTCGACGTTTCCGCCCCGTTGCTCCGGCGCCATTTCTTGCGCGACCTGGTGCCCTTCGGCAGCCCGCTGCTGACATTGGTCGATCAGGTGCGCGCCAGTTCCGCTGCGGTCAACGAGTACAAGGTGGATCTCGGCACCCCGCGCAATCCTGGCGACCGGCTGGTCGATCTCCATGTCGCCCCGATGCCGGAACGCCTGGATACCGTGGTGGTGATGCTGCAGGAGCGCACCATCGCCGACAAGATGGACCGCCAGCTCACCCATCGCGGCGCCGCGCGTTCAGTCAGCGCCATGGCCGCCATGCTGGCGCATGAGATCAAGAATCCACTGTCGGGCATTCGCGGAGCGGCGCAATTGTTAGAGCAATCCGCCAGCGACGAAGACCGGACGCTGACCCGGCTGATTTGCGATGAGGCCGACCGCATCGTGAAACTGGTCGGCCGCTTGGAAGTGTTCACCGATCAGCGCCCAGTCGAGCGTGAGCCCGTCAATATCCATGCCGTGCTAGAGCACGTGAAGCGGCTCGCCCAGTCCGGCTTCGCGCGCAACATAAAATTCGTCGAGGAATATGATCCCTCGCTGCCGCCGGTCTATGCCAACCGAGACCAGCTCATTCAGGTGTTTCTCAACCTGGTGAAGAACGCAGCGGAATCAGTCGGGAGCTCCGACAACGGCGAAATCCAGCTCACCACCGCCTTCCGGCCCGGCGTCCGGCTATCGCTGCCGGGCAGCAAGACGCGCGTCTCGCTGCCGATGGAATTCTGCGTGCGCGACAACGGTCCGGGGGTGCCGGAAGAATTGCTGCCGCACCTGTTCGATCCTTTTGTGACCACCAAGCCCAGCGGCTCTGGCCTGGGACTTGCATTGGTTGCGAAGATCGTCGGCGATCACGGCGGCATCGTGGAATGTGAATCGCAGCCGCGCCGCACGAATTTTCGCGTCCTGTTCCCGATCTATGCCGGGGAGGGCGCAGCACCTGAGGACGTGGACGACATTGCTGTGGCGGAAGGAAAGAATTCGGGCAACGGCGCGGGAGACCGGGAACCGGCAGCCGTCACTGATCTCGCGGATGCTTCGTTGCAGCCGCGGCAACGCATGATGAAAACTGGACGAGGCAAATGAACTCCGGAAGTATTCTGGTCGCCGACGACGACTCCGCGATCCGCACCGTTCTCAACCAGGCGCTTTCGCGCGCTGGTTACGAGGTGCGCTCGACAGGCAATGCCGCCACGTTGTGGCGGTGGGTGAGTCAGGGCGACGGCGATCTCGTCATCACCGACGTCGTAATGCCGGATGAGAACGCCTTCGACCTGCTGCCGCGGATCAAGAAAGCGCGCCCGGACCTGCCGGTGATCGTCATGAGCGCGCAGAATACATTCATGACGGCGATCCGCGCGTCCGAGCGGGGTGCCTATGAATATCTGCCCAAGCCATTCGACCTGAAGGAGTTGATGGCGATCGTCGGGCGCGCGCTGTCGGAGCCGAAGGAGCGCCCGCCCGCCGCTAACAAATCCGATGAATTCGATTCCCTCCCGCTGATCGGGCGTTCGCCGGCGATGCAGGAAATCTACCGGTTGCTCGCGCGGCTGATGCAGACCGATCTGACCGTGATGATCTCGGGCGAATCCGGCACCGGCAAGGAACTGGTAGCGCGAGCGCTGCATGACTACGGCAAGCGACGCAGCGGACCTTTCGTCGCCATCAATATGGCGGCGATCCCGCGCGAGCTGATCGAATCCGAATTGTTCGGCCACGAGAAAGGCGCCTTCACCGGTGCCAACAACCGCAGCTCCGGTCGTTTCGAACAGGCGGAGGGCGGCACGCTCTTCCTCGACGAGATCGGCGACATGCCGATGGAAGCGCAGACGCGGCTTCTGCGCGTGTTGCAGCAGGGCGAATATACCACGGTGGGCGGCCGCACGCCGATCAAGACCGACGTGCGTATCATCGCAGCCACCAACAAGGACCTGCGCGTCTTGATCCAGCAGGGCCTGTTCCGCGAAGACCTGTTCTTCCGGCTAAACGTGGTGCCGCTGCGCTTGCCTCCGCTGCGCGAGCGCGCCGAAGACGTGCCCGATCTTATCCGCCATTTCTTCGCCCAGGCCGAAAAGGAAGGGCTGCCGGCCAAACAGCTCGACCAGGCCGCATTGGAACGACTCAAACACCACCGCTGGCCCGGCAACGTGCGCGAACTGGAAAATATGGCGCGGCGGCTGGCGGCTCTCTATCCGCAGGAAATCATTTCCGGTGCGGTGATCGAATCCGAACTGGCACAGCCGGCAATACCGACTGGCCAGAGCGAGCCCATGACCGACGATGGCTTGGCCGCAGCGGTTGAGCGCCATCTGGGTGAGTATTTCTCCGGTTTTGCCAATGGCCTGCCGCCGCCCGGCCTGTATCACCGGATCCTGCGCGAAGTGGAGTACCCGTTATTGTCGGCGGCGCTGGCCGCGACGCGTGGCAATCAGATCCGCGCGGCCGATCTTCTGGGGGTTAATCGCAACACTCTGCGCAAGAAGATCCGGGATCTGGATATCCAGGTGTACCGTAGCGGCAGCTAAAGCTCCGCGCACTCGCCGCGGAAATGTCGTAATCCGGCAACATTGTTGTATAAAAGCATCACCCGGTAAACGGGGACGCCTCGTCCATCGGGGCTTTGCGTCAGTCAGAGGAAGCTCATGTCCAGCCTCGATCAGGCCCTTGCCGCGCAAGCGGCTGTGGCTCAGGCCTCGTCCGCCCGGGTTGAAAACCGCGCGTTGGGCCGGATCGCGGTTATCGTTGCGCTGATCTGCGCCTTCGTCACCTTCGTCGTCCTTTCCGATCTGACCCCGCTTTCGCCCACGCATGAAGTGGTCGTGACGCTGCTCGCAGTCGATCTGCTGATCGTCTTGCTGCTCAGCGCCATTATCGGCCGTGAGCTTTGGCTGATCCTGCAGGCGCGGCGCCGCGGTCGAGCTGCGGCCCGGCTGCATGTGCGCATTATCGCGCTGTTCTCGCTTATCGCAGCCGCGCCCGCCATCCTCGTTGCTGTGGTAGCGAGCGTCACGCTGGATCGCGGTCTCGACCGCCTGCTGTCCACACGCACGCTTGCGATGATGGAAAACTCCATGGTCATGTCAGACGTCTATGTCGCCGATCGCGCCGAAGCGGTGCGCGCGCAGGCGCTCGCGATGGCGCTCGACCTCAGCGTCGGTAGGCGCTTATTCGATCAGGACCGCGAGCAATTCCGCCAGCGTTTTACCGTGGTGGCCGCGAACCGCGGCCTCGCCGTGGCCCAGATCATCGGCCCTGATCTTGCCGTGATCGAGAAGGCGGACAGCAAAGTCGATCTGCCCGTTCAATTGCCATCGCGCGAGACGCTCGCGTCGCTCCAGGATGACGAGCCGCAGGTAAAACTGTTTCCCGAAGGGAACTACGCCGCTGCCATCAGCAAACTGCCAAATTACGAGAATTCCTATCTATTTATCGCCAAAGTGCTGGACCCGCGCGTCACCGGGCGACTGTCGAAGCTCCAGGATGACTTCACCGAGTTCGTCCAGTTGCAGGATCGCCGTTTCGGCATCCAGGTCGCTTTCGCCCTGGTCTATACCGTGATCGCCCTGATTGCGACGCTGTCGGCGGTCTGGATCGGGTTGCACTTTGCCAACTATCTGGTGGCGCCGATCCGTCGCCTGATCAGCGCCGCCAATCTCGTCTCCACCGGCAATCTCTATGTGCAATTGCCCATTCGCCGCTCGGAGGGCGACCTCGCCCATCTCGGTGAGACCTTCAACAAGATGACGCAGGAACTGCGCACCCAGCGCGACGACCTTGTGCGCGCGCGCGACCTGATCGACAGCCGCCGGCGCTTTACCGAGGCGGTGCTGGCGGGCGCGAGCGCGGGCGTCATCGGCGTCGATGCAGAAGGCCGCGTCAGCATCCTCAACCGCTCAGCCGAGCGGCTGATCGGTCAGGCGGAAGCCACGGCGCTCGGCAAGCCGCTGGCCGAAGTGCTGCCGGAGCTTGCAGACATGCTCGCCGCCGCGCGCACCGGCTCGCAGCGGCAGGGGCAGGTGACGATCAGCCGCAACGGCAAGGAACGCAATTTGTCGGTCCGCATCACCAGCGAGCAGGAGACGGCAGCCGACCACGGCTATGTCATTACCCTCGACGACATCACTGACCTCGTTTCCGCGCAGCGGACCTCGGCTTGGGCCGACGTCGCCCGTCGTATCGCGCATGAGATCAAGAATCCGCTCACGCCCATTCAGCTTTCCGCCGAGCGTCTGCGCCGGAAATACGGAAAAATCATTGTCGAGGACCGCGACGTCTTCGAGCAATGCACCGACACCATCGTGCGGCAGGTGGACGACATCAAGCGCATGGTCGACGAGTTCTCGCGCTTCGCCCGAACCCCAAAGCCGGTGATGACGCCTGACGACGTGGCCGATGCCGTGCGGCAGACGGTGTTCCTGATGCGCGTAGGGCATGCCGAGATCGACATTCAGGTCGAAATCGCCACCGAACCGCTGACCGCGCGCTTCGATCGGCGGCTGATTTCGCAGGCGCTCACCAACATCATCAAGAATGCGACCGAGGGGATCTCGGCGGTACCCGCAGCCGAGCTCGGCCGCGGCCGCATCGACGTATCCGCCGCGCGCGAGGCAAGCGACATCGTTATCGACGTCATCGACAACGGCATTGGTCTGCCGAAAGAAAACCGCAACCGCCTGCTCGAGCCCTATGTAACGACGCGCGAGAAGGGCACGGGCCTAGGTCTCGCCATCGTGGGCAAGATTCTGGAGGAGCATGGCGGCGGCCTCGAATTGCATGACGCGTCGGAAAGGACTCCGGGCGCGCGCGGCGCCTGGGTGCGGCTGCGTTTCGCAGCCGGCGAGGTGACCGACTCGGCGTCCCCGGAAACTCCGATCACCAAAGCCGCAAGCGGGCATTAGAACATGGCAGCGGATATTCTTGTAGTCGACGACGAAAACGACATCCGGCAGCTCGTCTCGGGCATTCTGCAGGACGAGGGCTATAGCACCCGCGCGGCCGCCGACAGCGACAGCGCGCTTTCGGCCATCACCGCGCGGCGGCCTAATCTGGTTTTCCTCGACATCTGGCTGCAGGGCAGCCGGCTTGACGGCCTGCAGCTGCTCGACACCATCGCGCAGCAGCATCCGGAAGTGCCGGTGGTGATGATCTCCGGGCATGGCAATATCGAGACCGCGGTCGCGGCCATCAAGCGCGGCGCCTATGATTTCATCGAGAAGCCTTTCAAGACCGATCGTTTGGTCCTGGTCGCGGATCGGGCGCTGGAAAACTCCCGGCTCAAGCGCGAGGTGAAGGCGCTGAAGCAGCTCGCGCCGCTGCCGTCCTCGGTGATCGGCCACTCGCCGCCGATCAATCAGTTGCGTCAGATCATCGAGAAAGTGGCGCCGACCAACAGCCGCATCCTGATCATCGGCCCCTCGGGCGCGGGCAAGGAACTGGCTGCGCGCACCTTGCACCGGTTGTCCGCCCGCACCGAAGCGCCGTTCGTAGTCATCAATGCGGCTGCGATCACGCCGGAGCGCATGGAAGTCGAGCTGTTCGGCATCGACGAGTCGAATGGCTCAAACGGTCGAAAGATCGGCGCCTTGGAGGAGGCCAACGGCGGCACTGTTTTTATCGACGAAATCGTCGACATGCCGCGGGAGACGCAGAACAAGATCCTGCGCGTGCTGGTGGACCAGACCTTCCAGCGCGTCGGCAGCAATTCCAAGGTCTCGGTGGACGTGCGGATTATTTCCTCCACCGCGCGCAACATCGAGGCGGAAATCGCCGCCGGCAAATTCCGCGAGGATCTCTACCACCGCCTGTCGGTGGTACCGATCCGCGTGCCCTCGCTGGCCGAGCGCCGCGAGGACATTCCACATCTCGTCGAATATTTCATGGAGCAGATTTCCCAATCCACCGGCCTGCCCAAGCGGCAGATCGGGCCGGACGCAATGGCGGTGCTGCAACTGCATGACTGGCCGGGCAACGTGCGGCAGCTGCGCAATAATGTGGAGCGCTTGATGATCCTGGCGGGCGGCGACGTGGATGCAGTGATCACCGCCGATATGCTGCCGCAGGACGTCGGCTCCATGGTGCCGGCCATGCCAAACGGCAATGGCGGCGAGCAGATCATGGGCCTGCCGCTGCGCGAAGCGCGGGAGGTGTTCGAACGCGAATATCTGGTGGCGCAGATCAATCGCTTTAGCGGGAATATTTCCCGCACCTCGGAATTCGTCGGCATGGAGCGCTCGGCGTTGCACCGCAAACTCAAGGCGCTGGGCATAGGTTGACACTCCGACAAAGTTGGCCGCGGACTTGATCCAGGTAAGAACCGATTTTTTCACGCTCAGGCGCAGCAAAATCCCGCTCCAGGAATAAGCCCAGCATGTCACGCATCGCCTATGTCAACGGACGCTATCTGCCGTTTGCACTGGCCACAGTGCATGTGGAGGATCGCGGTTATCAGTTCTCTGACGGCGTCTACGAAGTCTGCGAGGTGAGGGAGGGGCGCATGGTCGACGAGCCCTTGCACATGCGCCGCTTGCAGCGCTCCCTGGCGGAACTGAAAATCGGCATGCCGATGTCGCTCGCGGCTTTGCGCGTGGTGTTGCGCGAGACCGTGCGACGCAACCGCGTGCGCGACGGCTTGGTCTATTTGCAGGTTAGCCGCGGCGTGGCGCGTCGCGACCATGCCTTTCCGCCGGTGGGCACGGCACCGAGCGTCGTGGTCACCGCCCGCAGCACAGATCGCTCCGTCGCCGAACGCGCCGCAGCAGCCGGCGTCGCCGTCATCACCGTGCCGGAGAGCCGCTGGGAGCGGGTAGACATCAAAGCCATCGCGCTGCTGCCGAACGTACTCGCCAAACAGGCAGCGAAGGAGCAGGGCGCTAGAGAAGCCTGGTTCGTCGCGAAGGATGGCTACGTGACGGAAGGTTCGTCCTCCAATGCCTGGATCGTCAGCCGCGACGGCAAGGTGATTACGCGGCCGGCCGATCACGGCATCCTGCGCGGGGTCACCCGCACGGTGCTGCTCAATGTGCTGAAGGCTCAAGGGCTTGAACTGGATGAGCGGCCTTTCACGGTGGAAGAGGCCTATGCCGCCCGGGAGGCTTTTATCACCTCGGCCAGCCAGAGCATCATGCCGGTGGTCCGCATCGACGGCCGTCCGGTTGGAAACGGCGCGCCGGGGCTGGTTGCAACCGCATTACGGCAGGATTTTCATCGTTATAGCGAATTTGTTTGAAGCCTTTTGTGGTTGGCTAATCCTAAGTTGTGCTTGCGCGCTTCCGTTGCCTACCATCTAATGGCGGTATCCCGGCCCTCACCGTGCGACAGGATGAGTGGCTTCCGGGGAAAAAACAGCTCGCGCTACAGACGAGCATAAAACGGAACACGGCAATGGCCGCCGAACGCGCTCAAAATCTGCAAGACACATTCCTAAATCATGTCCGAAAGAGCAAAATCCCGCTCACCATTTTTCTGGTGAATGGCGTAAAATTGCAGGGGGTGGTGACCTGGTTCGATAATTTCTGCGTGCTGCTGCGCCGGGATGGGCATTCGCAGCTCGTCTACAAGCATGCAATTTCCACCATCATGCCAGGACACCCTATCCAATTGTTTGAAGGCGCCGAGGAGGCGCCGGCCGGGGATAAGGAATAGTTGGAACCGCGCCGGCGCAGCACGCGTGCGGATCGCCTGAGCCCGGTCGACGCCGGCTCAGCGACCGGACGCGCGATCGTGCTTGAACCTTTTTTGCGGCGTCATGCGCCTAAACTAAAAAAACCCGCAACGCAGGATAGCCGTCCGCCGGATACGCGGCTGGACGAAGCGGTGGGGCTCGCGCGCGCCATCGATCTGGACGTGGTTGATTCCGGCGTGATCGCGCTCTCGGCCATCACGCCCGCCACCTACATCGGGAAGGGCAAGGTCGAGGAGATTGCCGGGCTGGTGAAGACCCAGGACGCCGGCATCGTGGTGATGGATTGCGCGATTTCTCCCGTGCAGCAGCGCAATCTCGAAAAGGCCTGGAATGCCAAGGTGCTGGACCGCACCGGTTTGATCCTGGAAATTTTCGGGCGCCGGGCGCGCACGCGGGAAGGCAGCTTACAGGTCGAGCATGCGCATTTGACCTATCAGAAAAGCCGTCTGGTGCGCTCCTGGACCCATCTCGAGCGGCAGCGCGGCGGATTCGGCTTCCTCGGCGGGCCGGGCGAGACTCAGATCGAAGCGGACCGGCGCATGCTCGAAGAGCGTATTGCGCGCATCGAAGCCGAACTCGACAAGGTCAAGCGCACGCGGAAACTGCATCGCGAAAGCCGCAAGCGGGTGCCTTATCCGATTGTCGCGTTGGTTGGCTACACCAATGCCGGCAAATCCACGCTGTTCAATCAACTGACGCGGGCGAGTGTGTTGTCGGCGGACATGCTGTTCGCCACCCTGGATCCGACCTTGCGCGCGGTCGATCTGCCGCATGGCGCGCGTATCATCCTGTCCGATACCGTCGGCTTCATT
Organism: Alphaproteobacteria bacterium; assembly: GCA_034668865.1. GTDB lineage: Bacteria > Pseudomonadota > Alphaproteobacteria > Rhizobiales > Xanthobacteraceae > CANKHA01. Next base: position 5,200 of record JAXDOO010000430.1, on the reverse strand, counting down.
TCGGACCTCCCAACCATGCTGATCGCCGCCTTCCGGGCCACGCTGGAAGAGGTGATCGAGGCCGATGTGATCCTGCATGTGCGCGACGTTTCCCATGAAGAAGCCGAAGCGCAATCGCAGGACGTGGAGAATGTGCTGCGCCAGCTCGGCATCGAGCCGAACGACAAGCGTCTGGTCGAGATCTGGAATAAGATCGATCGTCTGACGGCTGAGCGGCGTAGTGAGTTGGCGAATATCGCCGAGCGCCAGGCGGGCGCGCGCAAGCCCGTTCTGGTCTCCGCCTTGAGCGGAGAGGGGCTGGAGCGGCTGCGGGCGGCCATCGAGGCCGGCGTGGGCGCAAGCCGCATCGTGCACGACGTGCTGCTCGATCCATCGGACGGGGCGGGCGTGAGCTGGCTACACCGGCACACCGAAGTGCTGGCGAAGGTCATGGACGAGGACGGCAAGCTGAAACTCACCGTCCGCGCCGAGCCCGCCGTCATGGAACGGGTGAAGACGAAGTTCACGCTTTAGCGCTGTAGCCACATCGGAAGCAACAGAGGAACCTCAGAGACAATGCGCAGCATCACGATGGACCAAGCGCTTTCCGTCATCCTGGAGACTTTCAAGGCCGCACACGAGATGAAGGCACATGGTCTCGCCGCAATCGTGCTCGACGCCGGCGGTCGCGTAAAAGCATTCCTGAAGCAGGACGGCGCCTCGATAATGCGATTTGAGATCGCGCGCGGAAAAGCTTTTGCTGCGCTGGCCATGCACCGTTCTTCGCGGATGGTTTTGCAGAAGGCGCGCGAAAAACCGCTCTTCATCGAAACGCTCCGGGAAATCGCGGATGGACCCATATTTCTTGAAGCCGGCGCACAGCTCATTCGCGACGAAACCGGCGAAATCATGGGGGTGCTGGGCGTAACCGGCGACGTCAACGAGGTCGACGATCTATGCGCGCTTGCCGGAATTCGGGCAACCGGGCTGAAGACCGACGAAGACTTCAGCTCCGAGGACGTTCAACGGCTCAACATCAAGCTCGGTCCGAAAATCGTAGATCCCCGAGGCAAGTGAGCCTCCGGAACATAACGTTGGTGGAAGCGCCGCCAGAGAAGACCAAATGCATCGCGTAGTCGTCAGCACATTTCCCAACGCGAAAGCGCTGCCGCTGTGGGCTGGTGTCGAGCACAACCTGTTTGCAGAACACGGCCTGGCCTTCGTTCTTCACGAAACCGGCAGCTCCAGGGAGCAACGTAGCGGCCTTGCAGCGCGCGAGATCAACATCGCGCAGGCAGCCGTGGATAACGCCCTGGCTATGATCAAGTCCGGCCACGACGTCATCATTTTTATGGGCGGCGAAGGCGGCATGAATGACTTCATCGTGTCGCCCTCGATTCGATCGTTCTCGGATCTTGCGGGACGGACGCTAGCCGTGGATTCGCCGGATACTGCTTATGCGTTACTGGCACGCAAAGTCCTCGCAGAGCACGGATTGCATTTTGGAAGAGACTACCAGCTGCGGCCTGTCGGCAATGGCGCCAAGCGGCTGCGCGCGCTCAAGGAGGATCCCACTCTCGCCGGAGCCATACTCAATCCGCCGTTTTCGGCCGAAGCCTTGTTGGCGGGGATGGTTAGCCTTGGCTCGCTCGACGACCTTGCCGGACCTTACCAGGCCGGTGGCGCATTCGCGCTACGCGCCTGGGCCGATAGCAACGCCGCAACCATCGAGCGCTACATAGCAGGCTATTTGGAATGTCTCGAATGGCTTCGCGATAAGAACAACCAAGATGCAGCCGTGGACTTACTGCGGCATCGCCTCGGACTTACTGAGCCAGTGGCCTATGCGACTTACGGCCAGCTCTGCGATCCCCGCAAAGGGTTTACACCACGCGCAAAGTTCAACCAGGCCGGTTTCGCGAGCGTCCTTAATATCCGCGCCGAGACAGAAGGAGTCGATGCGGCTATCGCAAATCCAGCGGCCTATGTGGACTTATCGTTCTATGATGGCGTCGCTGGCGTGAGCGATCGTCGCACGGTCAAGACAATGAGGGGTGCGGATTCTTGAAAAACCATCTGGATGGCGGTGACGCGATCCTGGAAGCAATCCGGGATCTCAAGGTCGAGTACATCTTGTCCTCGCCCGGAACCGAGTGGGCGTCGATTTGGGAAGCCATGGCCAACCAGATTCATCAAGGCAAGGACAGCCCGAAGTTCATGGACTGTTGGCACGAGACCCTCGCCGTCGACATTGCCTGCGGCTATACGCTGGCGACTGGAAGGATGCAGGCGGTGCTGCTTCACGCCGGATCCGGTCTTCTGCAAGGATTGATGGGCATCCACGGTTCTTTGATTGCCGGCGTGCCCATGCTCGTCATCTCCGGGGAGTCCATCACCTATGGTGAAAACCCGGAGTTTGATCCCGGGCGTCAGTGGACCGACAATCTTTCTATTGTCGGCGGCCCGCAGCGCTTGATCGAGCCGCTGGTGAAATTCGCCAGCCAGGCCGCAAGCCCGTACACGGTCTATGAGAGCATCATCCGCACGGGCGAGATGGCGCAGCGCACGCCGGTTGGCCCGACCTATCTTTCGATCCCGCACGAAACAATGATGGCCGACTGGAAGCGGCCGGAGAAGCCGCGGAATGTCCCGCCCGCCCCGAAACTCGTATGTGCCCCGGACGATATCAGAAAGGTGGCAAAGCTTATTGCCAAAGCGCGTAATCCGGTGGTGTTAACCGAGGCTGTAGGACGGGACGCGGAAGCGTTCCATGCGCTCGTGGCACTGAGCGATAAAGCCAGCCTCCCGGTAGTCGAGAGGCCAGGCGCGATCTTCGCAAACTTCCCTAAAGACCACCCGATGCATCAGGGGCACGACTTCAACCGGTTTTGGGGCGATACCGACCTCGCCATTGTGATGAGCACGCGGACCCCCTGGTACCCGCCGAGCAAGCGTCCGCCAAACGCCATCGTCGTGGATATCGATGAAGTGCCTCACCGGCCATATATGGCCTATCAAAGTCACCAAGCGGATATCTATCTCGAGGGCGACACCACAAGCGTGCTCACTGACCTTGCCAAGGCGCTCGATGCCGCCGGACTGGACGAAAGCCGGTTGGCTGATCGGCGCGCGAGGCTGACGGCTTCCCACGATGAACTGGTGAACCGGCGGCGCGCCGAGCAAGCGGCAGCCCGCAAGAAGTCGCCGATCGACCCGATCTGGCTTTGCGCGGCACTCAGCGAGGCGCTGCCCGACGACACGATCTATCTGGACGAAGTCACAACCCACACCAATCTCCTGCGCGAGCACATGACGTTGAACAAGCCGCAATGCTTGTTCACGCGCCAGGGCGGGCTGGGACAAGGGCTTGGCCTTTCGCTTGGGTTGAAACTCGCGAACCCGGATCGTCCTGTCGTCACGCTGATCGGGGACGGCGCTTTTCTCTACAACCCCGTCTTGCAAAGTTTCGGCGCTGCGCGCGATTTCAACCTGCCGATTATGGTGGTTATCTTCAACAACAAGAAATACGCCGCAATGCAGAACATGCATAAGCGGCTCTATCCCGACGGCACGGCGGTCGAGAACAACACGTATTTCGGAACTTTCATCAACGGGCCCGACTATCTGAAGGTTATCGAGGCATTCGGCGGATACGGCGAAAGGGTCGAGAATCCAGATGATTTGGTCGACGCCCTGAAGCGCGGATACGACGCGAACAGGAACGGACGAACGGTGCTGCTCGACGTCGCGATTTCCAAATGAAAATCAGAGTTCACAGAGAAACAACTCAGCCGGGGAGGAAAATATGAGCCAGTCAGGACACCCAGGTCGCATTTCGATCGCTGCGTGCGCATGGCTCGCCTGTTCCACAGCAGCCATGGCCGACGTTTCGGATTTTTATAAAGGCAAGACCATCACCATCGCCGTCGGCTATCCGCCCGGCGGCGGTTACGACGCCTATGCGCGTGCGCTCACCCGGCACATGGGGCGTCACATTCCCGGCAATCCCACATTGTTGATGCGCAACATGCCGGGGGCGGGGAGCCTGGTCGCCGCGAACTACATTTATAATTCCGCGCCGAAGGATGGCACTGTCCTCGGCATGTTCGCCTCCTCGACATTATTTTCGGTCAAGATGGGCGAAACAAAAGCCCAATTCGAGATGGATAAGTTCACCTGGATCGGGAACATGGACCAGACGATTGGTACATGTGTCGTCAGTGCCGCCTCGAAGATCAATTCCTTCCAGGAGCTCTTCACGAAAAGCGCTATCTTTGGCGCTTCAGGCCCCACTGCCGTCAACAGTATTCATGCCCGCGGCTTCAATGCGTTGTTCGGCACTCGCATCCAAGTGGTGAATGGGTATCCCGGCTCCACGCATGTCCTTCTCGCAATGAGCCGCGGCGAGGTTCAGGGAGGCTGCGGCTTCGCGCTTTCCTCGCTCAAGACCACCCGGCGTCAGGACTGGGAGTCGGGAGAGATAAAACCCATCATTCAGACCGGCTTCGAAAAGAGCGACGAGTTGAAAGGGGTGCCTCACATTTATGATTTCGCGAAAAGTGAGGACGACAAGAAGATCATGCATGTGCTTTACGGAACGCATGCTCTCGGGCGGCCGATTTCAGGGCCGCCGGGTATCCCAGCCGACCGCACAGAGGCCCTTCGCAGGGCCTTCAACGCGACCGTGACCGACCCAGAGTTCCTGGCGGAGGCGCGCAAGCAAGACATGCCGATCGCGCCATTGACAGGAGAGCAGACGGAGAAGTTTATCGCCCAGTTCGCGAACTATCCGTCCGAAGTCTATGACCGTGCAATGAAAATCCTGGAAGCCGGCGAGGTCGTCAACGTCAAGCTCAAGGTGATGGAAGGCTCAGTTGCGAATGTCGCAGACCATGTGCTCACCGTGGATGGTGGAAACGGCAAAGCCATCAAGCTGGAAGTGGACGCCCGCGAAACAAGCGTCACCATAGCAGGAACGAAGTCAAAGACATCCGACATCAAGCAAGGCATGTCTTGCCGGTTCGAGTATTTTGGCGAGGACGACCTGGCACCGAAAGCCGACTGCAAATAGGACGTTGCCACCATCTGGGGGAGGGGTTCTTCACACCGCCGCCTTCACCATGATTCCCGGCGGGAAGATTTCCTCCGGCGTCATCAGGCGCCGCGCGATGCCTTGCTCGTGGGCATAGCGCAGGAACAGCTCGAGCGCGGCGCGGTTCTC
>JAXDOO010000429.1:0-6016 GCA_034668865.1 Alphaproteobacteria bacterium | reverse complement strand
CCGCTTGTTCAAGACGCCGCCCGCCGTGCTCGAGCGTGCCAAGGCGATCATTCCGCTGGAGAAATGACGGATACCCCGGCCAGCTCGTGATAGCGTGACGCTGGTCCATACTCGCCGAGGATAGTTTGAGGGAGGGAGCCGATGAAATCGCGTCTCACGTCCGTGATGGTTGCAGCTCTTGCCGCCATGGTCGTTAGTCATTCCGCGCAGGCCGGCGGCCTGAAACAGGTCGGAGAAATATCGATCCCCGGCGAACCGATCACCGATATCGGGATCATGGCGATCGATCCGGCGACCGGCCTGGGCTATCTCGCCGACAAGTCCAACAAGTCCGTTGACATCTTCGATACCAAGACCGGCAAATACGTCTCGCGCGTCCCCGGCTTCATGGGCCGGACCAAGGATGGCGACGTGGCCGGTCCCAACGGTGTTGTGGTCGTGAAAGGCGAAGTATGGGCGAGCGACGGTGACAGCACCATCAAGGTGATCGACACGAAGACCGGAGCGGTATCAGCGACCATTTCCACAGGCGGCAAGAAGCGCGCCAACGGAATGGCCTATGCGGAGAATATCGGCGTCGTCATTGTCGCCAATTCAAACGACGATCCGCCCTATCTGAGCCTGATCTCGACGGCGGATCACAAAATTCTGGCAAAGATTCCCGTTCCGGAATCGGCCGAGAATCTTGAGCGCTCGGTCTATCATCAGCCAAGCGGCATGTTTTACACCGCCATTCCGGTCTCGAACGCAGACCCGACCAAGGGACTGATGGCACAGATCGATCCCAAAAGCGGCAAGCTGGTGAAGCTGCATGAGCTACCCTGCCATCCGCACAGCCTTTCGCTCGCATCGGACGCCACCATCTTTCTCGGTTGCAGCACCGCGCACGGCCCCTCATCCAAGCCGGGCGGCGACATGGCGATCTTCGATATCGCCGCCGGCAAGGTGGAATCCATTTTGGCGGGCTACGGCGGCAATGGCGGCTCGACGGTCAATCCCGGGCTCGGGCAGTATTATCACTCCACCTCCGGCGGAATGCTGATGGTGGTCGACACCAAGACCAAACAGGGCCTGCAGAAGATCCCGACGTCGAGAGGCGCGCGGTCGGTGGCGGTCGGCCCCGACAATCGGGTCTACGTCGCAGTCAACGCGAAGGATCAACCCTGCGTCGGATGCGTCACGGTGTATGCCCCGGAGTAAGACCGGCGCCGGGGAGGATCAGCGTGGGGGCCTGCCATCGCTACTTAGAAAATTCGGTCTACGGGAAGTCCCAGCGCCATCGCCCCGGCATATTCGGCCTGCGGGCCGGATTGCAGCGGGTGATACCGCGCGGCCTGGATATCGCGGAACCGCCGCTCCAAACCTGCCGCGCGATAAAAGCCGGCACCGCCGGCAAGCTCCATGGCCAGTTCGACGGCGGCGATCGCATGGCGCGCCACAAGCTGGCGTCCGATCATCACCTGATTGACCGTATCGGCGGAAGGAGCATTAAGCCGAACAGCGGCCAGCATCGACTCCACAGCAAGACGAGCCGCCGCCAGTTCCGTTTCCATCCGGCCGGCGAGATTGACCGCGTGATGGTTCGGCTGCTTCTTCTTCGCCAGTCCGATCGCTATATCGCGCGCGCGCTCGGCCACGCCGACATAGACGGAATAAATCAGCGGGAAAGCGATTGTCGCGATGATGTGAAATAGCGGGTGCCATTCGCCCGCCTTTCGGCGCAGCGCCACCGCAGCTTCCGGGACCATGTGTCCCTCGATGAGGACGTCATGCGAGCCGGTCCCGCGCATCCCAAGCGTGCGCCAGGTATCGAGCACTTTCACATGCGGAGAATTCATCGGCACGCCAAAATGCAGCACCATCGGCGGCTCGCCCTCGCTTTCGAGGATCGCGCCGGTCATCAAGAGAGCACCCGTTGGCGCGCCTGAGGTGAATATCTTCCGCGCCTCGATGCGATAGCCGCCCTCCACCTTTTCGGCCTTGCCGGAACCGCCGATCCAGTCCGATCCGCCGCTCGACAACAGCAGAAGGCGTTCCTGCGCAATCTTCTTCAGCAGCGGTTCGACCGGCGCCGCTTTTTGATGGATCCAGCGCCAGGCAGGAATCGCGACCTGATGCGTATGCATGGCAAAGGCCAGCGCGGTGGAGCCGCAGTGATAGCCGAGTATGCGCAGCATTGCGGCAAGTTCATCGACCGTTGCACCGCCGCCGCCAAGCTCTTGGGGAACGCCGGCTTCGACCAGCCCGGATTCTTTCAATGAGGCAAAATTCTCCGCGACGAAGCGGTCTTCGTCGCCGGTTTCGCTGGCGCGTTGCTCGAAGATCGCTCCCAACCCGCGCGCAATATCGGTCGCTGTGCGCCGTTCCGCCGTATCGGTCTTGATTGCTGTGATCGCGCTCATGATGGTTCTCCTTGCAGGTGACCAAGATGCGTCGATCCTCGTGGCCGGGGCGGTTCCATTCCAGTTCATGAACTGGACTGGGCGCGGCACCGCAGTCGGGCGCCCGGCGCAAGATATTGTGTCGCTTGCAATTTTTGACGTCTGAGTGACCGTCGGGAGATTCTTCGCTACACTATCTGTACTGCCTCCGGCTCCCCGTTTTCCGCATGCCCAAGGAGCACCGTTTGAGCGACCAACCCGAGCAAGGAAGCTACGGCCAGTTCTGCCCCATCGCCATGGCGGCGGAAGTCCTCTGCTCGCGCTGGACCGCGCTGGTGTTGCGCGAAATGCTCTGCGGTTCGACGCGGTTCAACGACATCCGGCGCGGCGTGCCGCGCATGTCGCCGACGCTTCTGTCAAAGCGGCTCAAGGAGTTGGAAGAAGCGGGCGTGATCGTGGCGCGCGCGGTCGACCAGCCCGGCGTCGTCGACTACAGGCTCACCGAAGCGGGCAAAGATTTGCACAACGTCATCATGTCGATGGGCATGTGGGGTCATCGCTGGATCGAATCATCGATATCGCTGAAGAATCTCGATCCCTCGCTATTGATGTGGGACATGCGCCGGAACCTTGCGCCCTCTTCGCTTCCCGATCGCCGCTGCACGATAAACTTTCTCTATCCCGAACTCGGTCCCGGTCGAAAGGCCTGGTGGCTTGTGATCGAAGACGGCCAGGTCGATCTCTGCGGCTTCGACCCGGGCCACGAGGTCGATCTTTACGTGCGCAGCTCGCTCCGCAGCATGACTGCGGTCTGGATGGGCGTCTCCACGCTGAAGGCGGAGATCGAGGCCGACAACATAACGCTGACAGGCGACAAGGCGATTGCCCGCTCGATGCATGAATGGCTGGGTCTCAGTGCATTCGCGAAGGAAAAGAAACGTGTCGGGCGAGATATGGCTGCGGAATAGCCAAAGCCGAACTCGGGAGTTTTCTATGGGAACGCGTCAGCATCTCGACCGCCGTCAGTTCATCGCCGCGCTCGCGGCGACAAGCGCCGCCGGTTTGGCCGCGCCTGTAATGGCACAGACGGCGCCCATCCCGGCGCGGCCGTTCGTGCATGTGCCGATCCCCAATCCGATTCCGCGCACCAGCCAGCCGATGAAGATCGGGGTGATCGGCTCGGGCAACGTCGGCGGGACGTTGGGTGAGGTGTGGTGGAAGGCCGGACACCAGTTGATGTTCTCGGACCGCGACCCCGCACAGGCTGCGGCACAGGCCGGGCGCATGGCGGGAGCGCAGACCGGCACGCCCGAGCAGGTCATCGCCTGGGCCGACGTGGTGTTCATCGGCGTTCCGTTCGGCGCCTGGCCCGACGTGGCGCGCCAATACGGTCAGGCGTTGCGCGGCAAGGTGATATTCGAGCCAACAAATCCGAGCGCTAGCCGCGATGGAGCCATAGCGGCCGCGGCGCTGGCCAAGGGCAGCGGCAACGCCATCGCCGAAATGCTGCCGGGCGTGCATATCGTGCGCGGCTTTAACACCTTTAGCCATACCGCCATGGGACAGGAGGCGAACCGTCCCGGCGAGAAAGTGGGCGTCCCGATGTGTGCCACCGACGCGGCAACGATGGCGATCGGGGCCAGGCTGGTGCGCGATGCCGGCTTCGAGCCCGTGGAAGTGCCAGGCGGCATGGCCGCTGCAGGCCGCTTCGAACTCGGCGGCCCCGCGGCCGGGGTGAAGACCACCGCCCAGCTCCGGCAGATCCTCAAGCTGTAGCCGCGGCGCTGGAACGCACCAAGCAAATTATTCGGGTGGAAGCAGCGCCTTCATACAGACTGCGATAGCGCGCGCTGTGCGGCTTTGGGCGACACCCAACTCTCCCGAAGGCTACAGCCAGCGCCGTGCGGGCGATGCCTTCATGTTGATCAGCCCCGCCCGCTTCGCGAGGAAAGATCAGGCAGCTCGTCGCGACATACCTCACTGAAATTAAGCAGCGGATCGACGAACCCTTCTCAAGTCTGCGTCGCGAGGCTGTGCTCGGCCGCTACATCCGGCGCGGCCGCCGGCTCGTCCTCCCGGATGCCGTTGACGGCGACATAGAGGGCCGGGAGGAAGACGAGGGTCAGCGCGGTGGCGACGGCGAGTCCGCCGACGATGGCGTAGGCCATCGGCCCCCAGAACACGTCGTGCATGATTGGGATCATGCCGAGGATCGCCGCGGCTGCCGTCAGCATGATCGGCCGGAACCTGTGCTTCGTCGCATCGATCACCGCCTGCCAGGGATCGACGCCGCGAGCCCGTTCGTGCTCGATCTGATCGACGAGGATCACCGAGTTGCGAATGATCATGCCGGCAAGTGCGATGACGCCGAGTATCGCGATGAAGCCCATGGGCGTGCCGGTCGTGAGCAGCGCCGCGACGACGCCGATGAGACCGAGCGGGGCTACGCTGATCACGAGCGCCAGCTGACGAAAACTCCCGAGCTGAAACATCAGCACAGTGAGCATGAGCGCGATCATGAGCGGAAGCTGGGCGAGAAGGGCCGCGTTGCTCTGCGCGCTTTTCTCGACCGTGCCGCCGAGTTCAAGGAGCGTCCCCGCCGGCATGGACGTGCGCAAGGCTTCCAGCGCGCCACTGAGGCGCTGGTTCACGGAGGCCGGCTCCAAACCAGGCAGCGGCTCTGCTTGCACGGTGATGGTGGGCAGGCGGCCGCGACGCCAGACGTAACCTTCGTCGAGCTCGTAATGGAATCTTGCGAGTTCGCGCAGGGGCACTGAGACCCCTGTCGGCGTCGTGATCTGAAGATTGCGCAAGGCTTCGATGCTTTGCCGCTCGCCGCTCTCGGCCCGCGCTACGACGTCGATGAGATAGATCGAATCGCGGACCTGCGTGACCGCCGAACCGGTGATCACCCGGTTGAGGGCCTGGGCGAGCTGCTCGGAGCTGAGCCCGGCTTGGCGGACCCGGTCCTGGTCGACAACCATTCGCAGCTCTTTGCTCTTCTCAGCCCAGTCATAGTTGACGTTGCGTACGAGGCCGGACGCGCGCAGGGCATTCGCGACCTGGTCGGCATAGTGCCTCGCCTCATCGGTTGTCGGTGCACTCACCCGATACTGCACGGGCCAGCCCACGGGCGGACCGAGTTCGAGACGGGAGATGCGGGTGGTCACATCTGGGTAGTCATTGGCGAACAGCGTCTCAAGTCTCGCCAGCACCCGGTCGCGGGCTTCGAGGTCCCTCGCGACAACCACAATCTCCGCCATGAAGTCGTTGTCGAGCTGCACGTTGAGCGGCAGGTAGAAGCGGATGGTGCCGCCGCCGACATAGGAGGAGAAACGGGAGATGTCGGGGTCGCTCGCGAGGGCCTTCTCCAGCCGCTCCGTTTGCGCCTGAGTTGCCGCGATCGAGGCATTCTTCGGCAGGGACATCGTCACCAGGAGTTCTGGCCTGTTCGAAGCAGGGAAGAACTGCTGCTGGACAAAGCCCAGGCCGTAGACGGAGGCGCCGAAAATGACGAGCGAGGCGATGATGGTGCGCCAGGGATGCCGCATGCTGGAGCCGAGCACCCAGCCGAAAGCGCGCATGAAGCGGCCGGGCCCGGCCGCGTGATGCGCCTTCATGCGCGAGGGCAGCAT
>JAXDOO010000428.1:0-4551 GCA_034668865.1 Alphaproteobacteria bacterium | reverse complement strand
CGCCGTATTTCAACTCGGTGAAGATGGCGGCGCTGGCGGCGCTGATCGGGACCACGGTGGTTTTCACCGGCGCCTATCTAATCGATAAGACCAAGATTTCTCCCGGCGGGAGGACCTTGGCGCATTTGCTGGCGATGCTGCCGATGGCGGTGCCCGGTTTGGTGCTGGGGCTGGGCTATGTATTCTTTTTTAATGCGCCGTGGAATCCGCTGAACTTCCTGTACGGCACACTGCTGGTGTTAGTGGTCAATACCACGACACATTTCTACACGGTCGCGCACATCACGGCGCTCACCGCGCTCAAGCAAATTGATCCCGAGTTCGAATCCGTGGCGACCTCGCTCAAAGTGCCGGTCTGGCGCACCTTCGGCCGGGTCACGGTGCCGATCTGCATGCCGGCCATTCTTGATATTGCCGTCTACATGTTCGTCAGCGCACTCACCACCGTCTCGGCGGTGATCTTCCTCTACGGTTCCGGCACTAAGCTCGCTTCGGTCGCGATCGTGCATATGGATGAAGCCGGCGTAACGGCAGGCGCTGCGGCTATGGCGACGTTGATTGTCGCGACCGCATTGTCGGCCAAGCTGCTGCATATCGTGCTCGACCGCCTCATTCTGGTGCGCCTGCAAGCGTGGCGGCGGCGTTGATGCGCTCACCCACGACCAATGTACCTGCGCCTTCGGAAAGCGACACAAATCTGTCGCCAGAGCGGCGCGCCTGGGCCGCGCGCAATCTTGATGCAGCGGGGCGCGCGCTGCTGGCGCAGGACGAGCGCTATTTCCTACGCCAGTCGGTGTCGACGCCCTGCCTCAACGCCATCGTGAAAGCGGAGGGAATCTTTATTGAAGATACCGCCGGCCGCCGCATGATGGATTTCCACGGCAACAATGTGCATCACGTCGGCTACGGTCATCCGCGGCTCAAGCGCGCCGTCGCCGAGCAGATGGAGTCGCTGCCTTTCACGCCGCGCCGCTACACGTCCGAACCCGCCGTGGCGCTGGCAAAGAAGCTTGCCGCCATCGCGCCGGGAAACCTGGGCAAGGTGCTGTTCACCACCGGCGGCTCCGATGCCGTGGAAGTCGCCATCAAGCTCGCGCGCGCCGCCACGGGCCGCTACAAAACCTTATCATTTTGGGATGCCTTTCATGGCGCGGGCTTTGGCTCAGCCGCCGTCGGCGGCGAGGCGCTGTTCCGCTCCGGTCGCATCGGCCCGCTGATGCCGGGCGCCGAACATGTCGCGCCGTTTTCCAGCTACCGCTGCCCTTACGGCACGTCGAGCGCGGAGGAATCCTCCGCTGCCTGCGCGCGCATGATCGATTATGTACTCGGCCGCGAAGGCGATGTTGCCGCGCTGATCGCCGAGCCGGTGCGGGCGGTGCCTTACATTCCAGCGCCTGGTTTCTGGAAGGAAGTGCGTAAGATTTGCGACCGGCACGGCACCTTGCTGGTGTTCGACGAAATCCCGACCGGGCTGGGCAAGACCGGCAAGATGTTCGCCTGTGAGCACGACGGTGTCGTCCCGGACATCCTGGTCCTCGGCAAGGCGTTGGGCGGCGGCATCCTGCCGATCGCCGCGGTAATCGCGCGGCCCGAGCTCGATGTCGGCGCCGATTACGCGTTCGGCCATTACACCCATGAGAAGAATCCGGTGACTGCGCGCGCGGCGCTTACTACCATCGAGATCATCGAGGATGAAGGCTTGGTGGCCAATGCCGCCAAGGTTGGTGCTGCTGCGCTGGCGCGGCTTCGCGAGATCATGGCCAAGCGCGCGATTGTGGGCGATGTGCGCGGCCTCGGCCTCCTTCTCGGCATCGAGCTGGTCAGCGACCGCGCCGCCAAGACCCCGGCCGATGCCGAAGCCGAGAAGGCAATGTACCTTGCACTGGAGAAGGGTCTATCGTTCAAGACCACGTTCGGGAATGTGCTGACCCTGACGCCACCGTTAACTGTGACGCAGGCGCAGATGGATCGCGCGCTCGATATTATCGATGAATGTTTCGCGGCGATTTGAAGGGCAGGGGAGCATGGCTGGCAATCTTTCCTTCGATGAATTGAAGAAGGCCGTTAGATCCGGCGGCATCGATACCGTTGTCGTGGCGATGGCCGATATGCAGGGCCGGCTGATCGGCAAGCGTTTTCAAGGGGAGTATTTTGTCGACGGCGCCCATGAGGAAACCCACGCCTGCAATTATCTGCTCGCCAACGATATCGACATGGAGCCGGTGCCCGGCTATGCGGCGGCGAGCTGGGAAAAGGGCTACGGCGATTTTGTTATGAAGCCCGACATGGAGACGCTGCGGCGAATTCCCTGGCTTGCAGGTACCGCACTGGTGCTGGCGGATGTGCTCGATCACCATCACCACGACGTGCCGCATTCGCCGCGCGCGATGCTGAAAAGGCAGATCGCCCGGCTGAAGAAGGCGAAGATGCAAGCCTTCCTAGCCTCCGAGCTGGAATTCTACCTGTTCGATGAATCATATGACAGTGCGGCCGGCAAACGTTACGCCGGCCTGAAGACCGCCGGGACTTACATCGAGGACTACCACGTGCTGCAGACCACCAAGGAGGAGGGCGTGATGCGCGCCATCCGGAACGGCCTGCAGGGCGCCGGCATTCCGGTGGAGAATTCCAAGGGCGAGTGGGGTCCCGGCCAGGAAGAGATCAACGTCCGCTATGCCGATGCGCTGGAGATGGCTGACCGCCATGTCATCCTGAAAAACGGGGTGAAGGAGATCGCCTGGGCGCAAGGCAAGTCGGTGACATTCATGGCGAAGTGGAACTATAGTCTCGCCGGCTCGAGCTCGCACATCCATGCATCGCTCTGGGACGCTGCCGGCAAGACGCCGCTGTTCTATGACCGCAAGGGTGAATACGGCATGTCGCCGCTGATGAAGAACTTCGTCGCCGGCCAGCTCAAATACGCGCGCGATATCACCTACTTCCTCGCACCCTACATCAATTCCTACAAGCGCTTCCAGGTCGGCACCTTCGCGCCGACCAAGGCGATCTGGAGCCGCGACAACCGCACCGCGGGTTTCCGGCTATGCGGTGAGGAAACCAAGGCGATCCGCATCGAGTGCCGCATCGGCGGCGCGGACCTCAATCCTTATCTCGCTTTCAGCGCGTTGCTGGCCGCCGGGCTCGCCGGGATCGAGGAAAAACTCAAGCTGCCGCTGGCCTATTCCGGCGATGCCTATCACGGCGCGCAGCTCGCCGAAGTGCCGAAGACGTTGCGGGAAGCTGCCGGCGCCTTCGGGCAATCCAAAATGCTGCGCGCCGCGCTCGGCGACGCGGTGGTCGATCATTATGTCCGCACCGCGGAATGGGAGCAGTTCGAATACGACCGCCGCATCACCGACTGGGAGCTGACCCGTGGCTTCGAGCGCTACTAAGCGCCATCGAGTAGAAGAATGACCGAGATCGTTTGTGTTTCCCCGGTCGATGGCCGTGAGGTTGCCCGCAAGCGGACGGCTTCGGGCGAGGCGATCGCCGCTGCCGTTGCCGCCGCCCGCAAAGCGCAGGCGGCCTGGGCGCAGGTGGCGCTGGCCGAACGCGGCAAGTTCTGCCTGGCCTTTGTCGACGCAATGCTGGCGATGAAGGCCGAGATCGGGCCGGAGCTCGCCTGGCAGATGGGTCGGCCGGTAAAATACGGCGGCGGCGAAATGGGCGGCTTCGAGGAACGCTCCCGCTATATGGTGAGTATCGCCGAAAGCGCCCTAGCGCAGCTTGAGCCTGCGGCCAAAGAGGGATTTCGCCGCTATGTCCGTCGCGAGCCGCTCGGCATCGTGCTCACCATCGCCCCATGGAATTATCCGTATCTCACCGCGGTGAACTCGATCATACCCGCGCTGATGGCGGGCAATGCCGTGCTGCTCAAACATGCGACCCAGACGATCCTGGTGGGCGACCGCTTTCAGGCTGCAATGGACCGGGCTGGTCTGCCGAAGGGATTGTTTCAAAATCTCGTCCTTTCGCATGACGACACGGTCAAGCTGATCGGCTCCGGCCGGATCGACCAGGTTTGCTTCACTGGCTCGGTGGCTTCCGGCCGCGCGATCGAGCAGGCGGCGGCGGGCACCTTCGCGGGCGTTGGGCTCGAACTTGGCGGCAAAGACCCTGCCTATGTCCGAAGCGATGCCGATCTTGCCCATGCGATCGAGAACTTGGTCGACGGCAGCTATTTCAATTCCGGGCAATGCTGCTGCGGGATCGAACGCATTTATGTACACGCCGATGTCTACGACAAATTCGTTGCCGGCTTCGTCGATCTGACGAAGCAATATGTGTTGGACGATCCCCTCGATCCCAAGACGACGCTCGGGCCGATGGCACAGAAGCGGCTGGCCTCCACCGTGCGCGAGCATATCGGCGAGGCGGTGCAAAAGGGCGCACGCGCGCTGATCGACACCAAGACCTTCAAGAAAGACAGCGCGGGCTCGACCTATGTGGCGCCGCAGGTCCTCGTCGACGTCGATCACGGCATGAAGGTGATGATGGAAGAAACCTTCGGTCCGGTGGTCGGCATCATGAAGGTGCGCGACGACGCGGAAG
>JAXDOO010000427.1:0-5283 GCA_034668865.1 Alphaproteobacteria bacterium | reverse complement strand
TCGCCTGTGTGAGTTTCATGGCCTTGCCCCTTGTTCTGGGAAGAGTATGGGAAGATTGAGACTGTCTTCCCAAGTCTTCCTATGTCTCTTAGCGTCGCATTGTAACAGGTGGTCTAAATCTGTTTGACGCCTAAAGCAAGGGGTTTGTCGCACTATGTCTTCCCATGTCTCATTAGAGCACCTGATTTGTAATCAGGGGGTCGGGGGTTCGAGTCCCTCAGCCGGCACCATAATAAATCATAAATCAAAGAGTTATATTGTCATCGCCCGGGTGGAAGTCGCCTGTCCGCGCGCTAGGCCACAGCTCGCAATGGGGGTGCTTGATGGTCTGGTCGCTGCAAGTCCTGCGCTTCGTCGCGGCCTTGATGATCGTCTACGTTCACGCGGCGCAGGTCGCCGCGTCCACCACCGGCTCGCCCGGCACGCTCCCGCAGGAATGGGCAATCGCCGGCCGCGCCGGCGTCGACATCTTCTTTGTACTGTCCGGCATCATCATCACGAAAACCGCGCAGGGGCTCACCGCCGAGGAATTCGTCTGGCGGCGGTTTCGCCGCATCATTCCCTTCTATTTCTTCTGCTGTATCCCGGCCATCGCCATTGCGGCGAAATCCGGATTCGGCTGGCGAGATCTGCTCGCAACATTTGCCCTGTGGCCGGTAACCGACCAGATGACAGCTCCGCTCGTGCCGGTGGCGTGGACGCTCTGCTTCGAGGTGCTGTTCTATACCGCGGCCGCTATGGTGCTGGTCGATCGCCGCTGGCTGTATGGGCTTCTGGCCTTGTACGCCGCGGCGATGATGTTTCGCTCGACCGGACCGATGCTGCAGTTTCTCGGCAATCCGATCATCGCGGAATTTCTGCTCGGGGTGCTCCTGTTCTATGCGCCACGCTGGCGCCCTGCCGTCATGGGCATTCCGATCGGGGCGGCGCTTATCGTCCTGGCTGGGCCCTTAGGCATTGCTCCGGACCAGGGGACGCTCGGGGCGCTGGTCGGCACCGACGGATTCCTAAGGTTGTTCGTCTACGGCATCCCCGCGGCGCTGATCGTCTACGGCGCCATGCAGATCGAGGCCAAGCCGAGCGTCTGGACATATCTCGGCGATGCATCCTATTCGCTCTATCTGGTCCACGTTTTCATACTGTCAGCGCTTTGGCAGCTCTGGGCCGTTTTTCCCATGCCGGCGGATTTCACCATCGCCGTGGGCATGGTGGCATCGGTGCTGGCTGCGTGGCGCATCCATGAACGGATTGAGAAGCCCCTTCTCAGCGCCCTTGGCCGCCGGCAGATGCACGGCGCAGTGGCTTAGCCGGGCGCGCCTGCAGGCGCGGAAACTTTTTCTCCACTACTGCAAGCGACTTTTCGCTGTATGTCTTCCAAGTCACACTTTTATTTTATCTCTGATTTGTAATCAGGGGGTTCGGGGGTTCGAGTCCCTCAGCCCGCACCAATCCAGAAAGCCTCGCCTCAATCCGGCTCGTGAGACTTGTTGAAACCAGCCTTGGGCCTTAAAGACAAAGACGGCCAAAAAGAAGATGCCCGGAGGTATGGCCAGTATCGCCTGCTATGTGCAGAATGTTTTCCGTGCGCCGAACTCTTAGACCAGCAGCGGGCGTGATGCTCTTGGTAGTGTGGAATACGCGATCGGGGCGAACGGAGATCGGAGGCGCAACATGTCGCTTGGGGCGGCGAAGTCGGAACTTTGACGAATCCCCCGCTACGCTAGGGGCTGAGCTAGTGATGTCAGCACGTAGGAAGCAACCATGAAAGACCAACAGGACATTGAGAGAGAGGCTGTCCGAGTCGCCGCAAGACGACTGGCCACCAGCCAGGGCAAAAAGTGGGAAGAACTATCGCGAGACGAGAAATCAGCCGAAATACAATCTGCTCGAGGTCAGGTGACCGCAGACGATCGGGCAAAGGCTGTCAACCTGCTCGCCAAGAGGGAGGCCAAGAAAGCCAATCTGGACTGGAAAACACTTCCAAAAGAAGAACGTCGCTCCTTGCTCAAACGCGTCCGTTCGGGGGAATAATCGCGGCGGCTCCAGCTTCCCGCGGCGAGGCTGGCCGGCAATGGTCGACCTCGACCATCCGACTTGCCCTGCCGTTGCCCAGTTAGACCGCAACCTTGGCGAGAAAGGTTTCGACCTCACCGCGAAGCCTGTCGATGATATTTTGAACCGACTCTGATGCGCCCAGCACGATCTGCGACGCATCTTGAGTTTGGGTGGTGGCGTTGGCGACCTCGCTCAATCCTGTTACGGCCAATTTCGCGCTCTCAGCTGCGCTCGCCACATTCTTCAGAATCTCAGCAGTAGCCGCGTCCTGCTGCTGTACGGATTCGGCAACAGCGTTCGAAAGCTCATCGATGTCCTGCATGCGGCTGGCGATCAGCTTGATGGCGACCACCGCTTTGCCGGTGGAGTTCTGCATACCGGTGATCTGACTTGAAATATCCTCCGTCGCCTTGGCGGTCTGAACGGCAAGCGACTTCACTTCGGAAGCCACCACAGCAAAGCCCCGGCCCGCCTCACCGGCGCGCGCCGCCTCAATCGTTGCGTTCAACGCAAGCAGATTGGTTTGGCCCGCAATATTGTGGATCAGCTTGACGACGTCGCCCACATTCTGCGCGGAATGCGCCAGCTCGTCGATGTCCTGGTTTGTCAACTTCGCTTCTTTGGTAGCCGATCGGACCACTTCAGCCGTCTGATCAAGCCGTTGTCCGATTTCCTTGATGGAAGCCCACAGTTCGTTCGCCGCAGATTCCGCTTTTGCTACGTTGAACGAAGCTTGGTTCGACATCTGCAACGCGTTTCCAGAATGCTTGGAGGCATGGCCAAAAGCCTCACAAAGGCCCAGCGCGGTCGAGCGCACACCGCTTGCGCTGTCGGAAACCATCTTCAACAGAGAACTTGAGTGCTGGCGGAAGGCGACGATGGCGCTTTCGATTAAGGCGCGGCGCTCCTCTTGCTGCTGCATAATAGTACGTTCCTGCTCAGCTTTCCGCAGAGCAGTGATGTCCTGATGTGTTCCCACCCATCCGCCGCCTTCCACCGGATGATTCATCACCAGCAATTGTCTTCCTTCCGAAGACGTCACCTCATGCGTGGTGGTCTCCCCGTTTCTGACGTGGCTGACCAGTTCTTGCCGGTACTGGACAGGATCTCGCGAGAACGTGCCCTTCGCCACGCGGTGCGCCAGCACCTGAGACAATGTAGATCCCGGCTGGGCATCGGCGGGCGTTAGGCCATACATTTCGTAATATTTGGAGTTACAGATGACCAGCCGTTCGGAAGCATCGAACATGCAAACGCCCTGGGACATGGCGTCGATCGCGGTACGCACCTGCTTTTTTTGTTGAATCAGACGGACAATGACGACCGTGCTGGCGAGACTCATTGCAAAGCCGGCGGCTGACGCCGCAAATATGGCGATGGCAGAAGTTGGAGAAATCTCGTGCAGGAAATTGGCGATATGGTCGGCTCCGACGATAAGCAGAATGCCGCAGCTCACCAAAAATGAGGCAATCCCCACGAGCAGAGTGAACCCAACGCCGCGGTTCAGGGTCATAAGGAAATCGTTTCGATGTCTCGTGTGACTATTGGTCGGCCACGATAGCGCCTCCCTTTTTATGTTTAGTTAACTCTCGGCAACGGCTCAGGAACTGGAGCTGGAGCCTATGGCGGCGTCCAGCCCACCAAACCCCATGCCTCTCCGCCGACCCCCCGTAAGCAACGGATCCGCCTTGGTTTTTGGTCCTGGCTGTTGCCAACTTCCGGATGGCAACTCGCTAGTGCCGGTCCCGCGGCGGCAGATTTGCAACCCGGCCAGGGAATCTCAGCAATGGATAGTGGGAGGGGACAGCTGAGGTCGCCAGGATCCGGCGCGGCCGGGCCCAGCACGGCGACGCATGTTGTGGCTCGGCAATCGACAGCCCGATCAAATCAGGTGCACTCCCCTGATCGGATGGGCCTCTCAGGCAGCGCCAGCTTAGCCGGCGTAAGCGATTGCGCCGTATACCGCAGCTACGATGAACAGCAGGCGATAAGCGCTGAACTTCGTGAAGTAGAGGACCGCCGCACACACCGCCAGCGTGGCGAGCTGCAGCACGTCCATCTGGGCTGCCTGCACCAGCACGACCAGGCCCGCGAAGATCAACCCGATCGCCACCGGCGCCAGGCCGCGTTCGATCGCGACGCGCAGCGCCGAAGCCGCGCTGCGCTGCCACCAACTCGCCGCGCCATACACCAGGATCGAGGACGGGATATATATCGCTAGCACCGCGACCAGCGCGCCGGGAAATCCGTCCACATGCCAGCCGATCAGCGCAGCGATTAGTGTGCTCGGCCCCGGCGAAGCGCGCGAGATCGCAAACATGTCGACGAATTCGGAATTCGTCAGCCACTTGTGCACCTCGACGGTCTGATACTGGATGTCGGCGACGATCGCCTGCCCGCCGCCAAAAGACAAAAGCGACAGCGGTGCAAAGACAAGAATAAGTCCTAGGAGACGGCTATCGTACATGCCGCCGGTCCATCAGATAAAAAATCAGAATGCTGGCTGGCACGACGACGCAAACCACCGGCACCATCGGCAGGCGAAGCACGCCGACGGCACCGAAGGTCACCAGCCCAATGAGTATCGTTGCCCAATTGCGATCGAGCCGCTGGGCGATCTTGATCCCCATCGCCAGCGTCGCCGCCACCCCGACCGCGGCGGCACCAAGCAGAATGAAATGCGTGGCAGGGTAATGCGCGAGCTGGCGATAGGCATAACCGGCCATGAGGATGATGCAGAAGGCCGGCACCACCATGCCGAAGACCGCCGCTGTGGCGCCCAAACCGCCATGCAGCTTTTGTCCGAAATAGAGCGCAAGATTAACCGGATTGGCCCCCGGCAATACCTGCGCAATCGCGAGGCCGGTAACAAAGGCCTTGTCGTCGATCCAGCGCTTCACATCGACCAGGTCGCGATACATGAAGGCCTGCGAACCGCCGCCAATGGCGAGGGTGCCGAGCTTAAGGAAGACGAGAAACAGCTCCAACAACGGCACCCGCGCAGGCGGTATGGAAGCTTCGGGCGTCGGTGAGGAGGCGTCAGACATTCTTCTGAAGCGTCTACGGCGATTCAGCCGGTCGGACAATCGGTCTTTTGCGGTTGGCGCGCGGCGTCGGAATAAGCTTTACCCGCCGGCCGGTGCCGTGGTTTTGTGGCGCTGCCCGTCTCGTAGCTCAACCGGATAGAGCACCAGACTTCGAATCTGGGGGTTGGGGGTTCGAATCCCT
>JAXDOO010000426.1:0-2710 GCA_034668865.1 Alphaproteobacteria bacterium | reverse complement strand
GGCCATGGCGGAAAGCTGGGCGCGTTCGATAGCGATCTCATCCCGGGGCTGCGCCTGAGCCATATCGTGGCGCCGCCCCGCAAGTTCCCGAAAGTGCTTCCCGTCCGATATGTGAAGATCGGAAATTTCGCCCTGGCGACGGTCCCGGGCGAGTTCAGTACGATGGCCGGGCGAGACCTCGCGGAGCGCCTTCGGGATGAAAACGACCGGGAAGGTCAGGTCGTCCTCGTCGGACTCGCCAACGAATATACCGGCTACGTGGCCACGGCGGACGAATATGCCGCCCAGGATTATATGGCGGCGTCGACGCTCTGGGGGCCCGGCGAGGCGGAGGTGTTCGCCTGCCGCCTCGAGCTTCTCAAGTCGGCCTCGCTCGATTCCACGCCCGGCGCGACGGAACCGATCGTCGTCAAGAAGAAGAGATATTTCCCCGGCCATTCGCCTCAGAAATATGATTCGAAGATGCGCTTCGGTCCGCGTGGAGTCGGTGAGCAGCGGTCTGCACCGGATGAAGAGCTCGGAGAGATTCTGCTCGACCGTCACGGCGTTCCCGCTCGTGGTCTTCCCGTCGTTTACTGGACTGAGACCGTGGGAGACAAGGAAGCGGAGTTCGATGCCGCAGCGCGCCGCCATGTCAGCATTCTGAGGGTCGGCCAGAAGACGGGGCGGAGCCTCTCGCCGGGCGCGGAAGAATTGCCTCGACCGGAAAGGATCGAAGATGACAAGGGGCCCGGGTTCGTAACGCTGGTTCGCAAGGCCCCATCGCCGGAAGAATCCGACCGGATGATGGCCGCGATCTGGCTGGGCCCGATCCTCGATGGCTTCCGCGAGGGCTTCTATCAGTTCAGGATCGAATTCACCGATGTGGAAGGCAATGTCGTCAAAATTTGCGAGTCCGACCCGTTCAAGGCGAGTCGGGAGAGCGCCACCCAGCGGAGCGTGCCGCAGGACGCCCACGCGGTGTCGAACGACCTCGGGCGGGGTACGGGAGCGTT
This sequence comes from Alphaproteobacteria bacterium, assembly GCA_034668865.1. GTDB lineage: Bacteria > Pseudomonadota > Alphaproteobacteria > Rhizobiales > Xanthobacteraceae > CANKHA01. Next base: position 1,715 of record JAXDOO010000426.1, on the reverse strand, counting down.
AGCACGACATTTCGATGAAGCGCCGTGCATTTTCGCTGGTGTGACTTAGCCAAGCTTCGGCGGACGCGCCGTTTTCTGCGTCGGGACGCTTCCTGCAGCGACGACCGATGCATGGATCGCCAACCCGCACGAGTGATGGATGAAACTTGTCGGATTCGACATTTGAAGTTAGCAATTCATCCAGCAAAGAGCTGGGCGGGCGCAGCGTTTTGCATTCCGCGAATTGCGGCTTTTGCCGGGTCCGGCAGGTCGAGGTGGCGAGGGGGCGTTCGTGCAGAAATTGGTCATCACGGCCCGGACGCAGTTGTTCGAAACCGGTGACGTGGTCCGCATCGCGGTGGATTACGGCGACGACTGGCGCCGTCTCTCGCTGCAACAGTCAACCGACGGCCGGAAAGCGCAATGTGAATTCGATGATGCGGTGCGCCAGGTCAGGGTCATGACCCGGGTGAAAGGGCCGGCTTACGGAAAGGTCGAGATATGGGGTCTGTTGCCGAGCCAGCGCAACAATCTCGCCATCCGGCTGACGATCGAACCCGAGCGCGCGAACACGTGGATCAACGCCTATGGGGATTTTCAATGGTAGAGCCGCGCCATCTTGCCGCCGTGCTTGCCGCTGCCTGCATGATCGATGCCACGCCGGCCTTGGCGCAGTCACTGTCCCGAGAGCTGTTCGATTGCGAGCGCGGCCACTGCGTCTTGATGGAGGCGTCACCGTCTTTTTCCAATCTCGGCTTCGAAATCGCCACCGGAGGCCAGTCGGTCGACGAAACCAGCGGCAAGGGTGTGGACTACAACGTGGAACTGACCGTGATCCAGCCCTTCGAGACCACCCCTTACGGGCCTGGCGTGAACGAGATGGGTCTCGGATCGGTGCGCTCGGGGCAGCTGCATGTGGCGCTGACCCCACTACCCGCCTTCGATCCGGGCAACCCCGATCCCGGCCCTGAACCTTCGGTCACGGTGGAACTGTTCGCTTCGCTCGGTCATCGTCGCATGCCGGCGGGCGTGGTGTCGTCGTCGAGTGAGGTCGATCGCTTCAGCTATTCGCTCGGGCTGGGCCTGACGCTCAGTCCTGACCACAAGGCGAGCTTAGCCGGCCGCCTCAAGTATCGGGCTTCGCTTCAATACCGCCGTCAGTTCCTCCCGGATGCCCTCGACGGCTCGCCGGTCCGGATCGACAATCTGATCGCGCAGGGCGGCATCTCGGGAGCCTGGCCGAAGGCGCTGGGGCTTGCCTCAGGGGTAGTCTTTGGCCTGTCCGCGGCTTACGACTTCAAGACGAATGTGCCCGGTGCCGAGCTCGAGCTGACCACTCGGCTACTCGAATCGCCGTTGAACGTCATCGTCGGGGTGCGGGGCTGGATGCAGGGTCGCGATGAAAACCTGCGAACGCGCGACAAACGGTGGGATCTCGCCCCGATCATAATCGTGAAATTCTGACTCGCGCCGACGGAGAACGCACCAGGAGCTATGATGTCGGAACTGTGTTCATCGTGATGATGGAGAACCGTTCGTTCGATCACATGCTTGGGCACCTTCACGCCTCGAATCCGGAGGTCGATGGCGTCCGGCGCGACGACCCCGAGTGGCTCGCCGCCCACAGCAACAAGCATGCTGGCGAGACGTATCCACTGCGACAAAGCAGAACTCCCGGCGAAAAGCTCCCGGCCGATCCGCCGCACGGTCGCGAGGCCTTCGAGCTCCAGCTCGGT
>JAXDOO010000425.1:0-3160 GCA_034668865.1 Alphaproteobacteria bacterium | reverse complement strand
CAAAGCCGCGCTCGCGGCGCTCGACCTGCGCAAATTGTAGGTTGGGTTAGCGCGGCCGCTGAATTTGAGATACGAATTGAGGGATCGGCCGGCGCGTAATCCAACATTGTCCGGCGCGGTGATGTCGGGTTACGCGCGGAATAAGGATTCACACAGGCGGCCGGGTGCAGGGGTCGCGCTAACCCAACCAACCGACCCAACGAACAAGGAAAAAACAATATGTCTTTCTCCATGTCCAAGGCGCTGCTCCGGCCGCTCGAACTGACGCTCACCGGATTGTCCGGCGTGCTCGACAAGGCGCAGGCCTTCGCCACCGCCAAGAAGATCGAGCCTTCGGTGCTGCTCAATGCGCGGCTCGCGCCCGACATGTTCGCGCTGACCCGCCAGGTGCAGGCGGCGAGCGATCTGGCCAAGAACGGCGGCGCCCGCCTCGCGGGGATGGAGCCGCCGCGCTATGAGGACACCGAAACCACGATCGAGGAGCTGAAGGCGCGGCTGGCGAAGACGGTAGCGTTTCTGAAATCGCTCGATGCCCAGGCGATCGACGCGTCAGCCGATCGCGAGATCAGTTTTCCGCTCGGCCCGACCAACAAAGGCCAGATGAAAGGCGGGGACTACCTCAACCATTTCGTGCTGCCGAACGTCTATTTCCACGCCACAGCGGCCTACGCCATTCTCCGCCACAACGGCGTCGACGTCGGCAAGATGGATTATCTCGGGGCGATCCCGATGAAGATGACTTGAGGGATGTCTGGAGCGGCGCCGTTTCCCGGGCGCAGCGCAGCGTATAACGGTGCGCTGCAGACCCAGGACGCCGGTTTCTTCTGAAGCAACAGGTAACCGGGGCCCCGGATCAGCGGTGCACCGCTAGCTAACGCTCGCGCCGCACCGCATCCGGGACAGGTATCCGTCGCCGTCTGTATGCGGTCAGTTCTTTCGCGAGACCGCTTGCTTGTATTTCTCGACGATGTCGGGCGGGGTCGCGATCAAGTCCTTCACCATCGCCTGCAGCTTCTCGCCGGGGATGGGGCTGATCTCAAGCTTGGCCTTTTCCATGTCAGCCAGGAACTCGGGGTCTTTCACCGTGGCCATCAGCGCGCCGCGCAACAGCGCGACGCGATCGGCCGGCACGCCGGGCGGCGCCATCAGCGAGCGGCCGATCATTTCGGTGGTCACCATCATCATGATGATCTTCTTCTGCTCGTCGGTCTTGGCGTATTCCAACAGCGTTGGCACGTCCTTCAGCATCGGGTCGCGTTCGTCGGTCATCTGGAACACGAAATTGAGCTTGCCGTCCCTGATCCAGTCGGCATTCTGGAAGCGGTAGGCGATATAGGTGTTGGCGCCGCGGCCTTGCACCTCGCCACGCTCCATGGCGATATTGACCTCGGCGCCGCCCTTGTAGCCGGTGACGACCTTGAACTTGGTGCCGAATAGATAGTTGGTCATCAGCGGATACATGTCCTGGGAGGTGCCGGCCGTTGTGGCGCCGATCAGGGTTTCCGTCTTCTGCGCGTCCTCAATGGTCTTGACGCCGGATGTATGCCAGGTGGCGAGCACATTCATCGGGCACGATACCGCGCCGATCCAGTTGAACTCAGCGGTATTGAACTTGGTCTTGTCCGGCTCCACCAATTGCGTGATGGGCACGGTGTTGAGCGGCGCGCCGAGCGTGGTGCCGTCCCTGGGCGCTTGTTCATAAAGATGTGCGGCCATGATGCCGCTCGCGGCGCCCTGCATGTTGCGCACGATCACCGTCGGATGGCCCGGGATATGTTTGCCGATATGCTTGGCTACCATGCGTGCATAGAGGTCGTAGCTGCCGCCCACGGCCGAGCCGACCAGGATCGAGATGGTCTTGCCGGCGTAGAAATCCTGCGCCGCGGCCGGCAGCGAACCGGCAAGCGTGAGCAGCGTGGCGATCAGCGGCAGGCCGAACCGGGCGTGAAGCTGCATTTTTTTCTCCTTTAGCGTTCTTCCGGGCCGTGGTTTAGCACGAACCATTGAACCACCGCACGACGACGCACGGTCGCAGCGACGGCGGCCGACAACCCGGGGCAGCGGGGTTGCCGGGCCGTTCTAGAACTTGCCCCGGTTGCGTCAATCCTATTGCCGGCCGTGGCGGCCGCCTCTAAACGTCTCATCTGCCGAAGAGGATCCAAAATGAGAACTGCCGTACTCGCGGTCTTGGCCGCCGTCATGAGCCTGCCCGCAATCGTCTCTTCACCCGCTCGCGCCCAGGGAATCGAGGCGCTGCCGCCGGTAGTACAGGCTGAAATCCGCAAGGCCGATGCCGCCTGCCGCAAGGACGGTGGGCGGCCGGCCTATGAGCCGTTGCAACTCGTGCGCGCCGAGGACATTTCCAACGACGGCATCGAAGACTTCTTTATCGACTATTCCAAATATACCTGCCGCGGCCAGGGCCAGACCTTTTGCGGCAGCGGCGGCTGCAGTCTGCAGATTTTCCTCTCCGCCGGGCCGAACCGCTGGGTCAACGCCTATGACGATCTGGTGCAGCACTTCGCGCTGGTCCAGTTGCGCGGCCGCAACGTCGCCCAGATCGAAACCACCGGCATCGAATGCGGCAAGCCGCGCGCGCAGACCTGCCGCAAGCGACTGGCCGGGCAGGGGACCGAGATCAAAGAGATCAACTGACGGCAGCAATCGCGCGCCGGCTCCGCGCCCCCGGGCCGGCGGCTATTTCTTGCTCGCGCTCCAGGCGCCGTTGACGCTGCCTTTGGCTTCGCCCTGCATGGCGTCGCCGTTCACGCGGCCGCTATATTGGGTGCCGCCTAGGGTGAAGCTGATCTGATCGCCGCGCAGGCGCGCGTCTGCGATGGGGGTGCTCTCGCCCTTCGACTGCAGCGCGCCGGTGACTTTTTGGAAGTTCTGGGTCAGCGTCAGCTCCCCTTCGCCAAAGCGCCAGGTGCCGGCTGCGTTCGCCGGCACGATCCAGAGATACGCGGTGCACCAGTGACCGCAATCGCCCTCGGCGCGGTGCGTTTCGTCCGGCTCCCAGCCCTCGATGCGAAAGCCGTTGACGACGATGCGCGAGCCCGGCCGCAAGGCCATAAATTTCGGCGTCAACTTGTTCAGGTTTTCGCTCAGCAGGAACAGCGCCATCACCGTGGCTTTGGAAATGTCGGCCTCGTACATGTCA
>JAXDOO010000424.1:0-5505 GCA_034668865.1 Alphaproteobacteria bacterium | reverse complement strand
GCCAGGGCGTACGCCCTGTACTGATCATCAGTCTCGTCGCCATCGTCCTCATCTTCGGCGGGCTCTGGTTGTTCTATTTCGGGCGTTAAGAGATCATGGCCGCACGCTCGATCTGGAAAGGCTACCTGCGGTTGTCGCTGGTGAATTGCGCCGTCGCGCTTTATCCGGCGGTGACCGAAGTCAACAAGGTGCATTTCCACAAGCTCAACCGCAAAACCGGCAACCGCCTGCGCATGCGCATGGTGGACGAGGAAACCGGAAGGGAAGTCCCGCGCGAGCAGCAAGTGAAGGGCTACCAGATCAGCAAGGGCTCTACCGTTGAGGTAGAGGAGGAGGATCTGGAAAAGATCGCGCTGGAGAGTACGCGGGTGATGGAGATCACCAAATTCGTCCCGCGTGAAGAAATCGATCCGCTTTACTTCGACCGGCCTTATTTTCTCGCACCCAACGATGATGCGTCACGGGAAGCCTTCGCCGTCATACGAGACGCGATGCGCAAGAAGGAAATCGGCGCGTTGGCCACGGTGATCATGCACGAGCGCGACCATGTGGTGCTGCTGGAGCCGCGTGAAAGCGGCATGCTCGCCACCACATTGCGTTCGCCGGAGGAAGTGCGTGATGCCAAGGATGTTTTTCGCGGCACGAAGTCCAAGGTAGGGGGCGAATTGCTGGAAGTGGCGCAGATGCTGATCGAGAAAAAGATGGGAAAATTCCAGCCTTCGGAGTTCCAGGATCACTATGAGGCCGCGCTGAAAGCCCTGATCAAGGCCAAGAAGTCAGGCCGCAAGATCAAGGAGTTCGAGCCGCCCGAGACGCCGGCCAAGCCGAGCAGCGTGCTTGAAGCGCTGCGCGAGAGTCTGAAACAAGGCCGGGCGCATCCGCGCCGGGCGCGCGGCGCGCGCCGCGGTGTGCAGCGCGCCCGCTCAGGCCGCGCGCGCACCACCGCGAAGAAACGCGCCTAATCTCTTATTTGACCGATGCGGTGTGCGGCGCGACTGCGCCATAGCGGCCGTCGCGGTACACCAGCGGAGAGATGTCCTCGCGCGTCAAGACCTGCAACACCCGTCCGATAAAGATGGTATGCGAGCCATAGTTGATTTCCTGCTCCTTGCCGCAGAACAAATTCGCCTGGGCATTGGCGAGATAAGGCACGTCTTCGGCATCCGCGCGCCAATCACCGGTGGCAAAGCGTTCCGCTCCCGTCGCATTGCTGCTGAAAACCTTGGCAACAGCGAGATTAGACGTGTGCAGCACGTTGATGCAGAAACGGTCCTGCCTGTGCAGGAAGTAATGCAGGCGACTGGCCTGGTTGAAGCAGACCAGCAGCGACGGCGGGTTCATGCTGATGGAGGTGACGGAAGTGGCTGTGGTGCCGTGCCGTTCGCCGCCATCGCGCGCGGAGACGATCGCCACCGTGCTGGCGACGCGCCGCATCGCGAGCCGGAAAACCTGCTGAATGTCCTCGCCACTCATGCCGGCACCTTTTGCTCGACCAGAAAAGCGAGCACGCGCTCGTTAAATTCATCGGCGCATTCGATATTGCCCATGTGCCCGGCCTTCTCGAACACGTGGAGCGATGCGCGCGGGATTTTCGGCACGAAAGCCTCGGTATAGCCGGGCTCGCGCAGGCAATCGAGCCTGCCTGCCATTACCAGGGTCGGCACCCGGATGGCGGCATAATCGATATTGTCGCGCTCGCGCTTGCTGCTGCCCGTGCGGAACGGTGCCTTGAAGCGTGCGGCGGAAGTGGCCTCCCAGGCCCCCGGCACCAGCGACATCTCCCAGCGGCGATCCACATAGGCTTCGTCGCTTGACCATTTCGGATTAACGAACATCACCTGGATGATGCGCCGCATGTGCTCGCGCGAACCGTCATAACTGTTGATGATCTTGCGCTGGTCGTTGTCAGGCGCCTCGCCACCGCCGGAACAACAGACAATGCTCACCATTGGCCAATCCGGCTGTTTACGCGCCGCCACCGTCAGGCTCAGTCCACCCGACATCGACGAGCCCATCGCATGCACCGGGCCGACGCCCATCACGTCGATGAAGCGTTTGATATGCGTGATGCGGCGATCGAATTGGCCGTTGAAATCGAAGATCTTGTCGGTCAGCCCGAAACCGAGGTGATCCGGCGCCAGCACGTGGTAGTGCCGGCCGAGCGCGTCCAGGTTGAATTCCCAGGAGAACTCCGCAGCCCCGCCAAATTCCGCCGAATGCAGCAGCAATATGCTCGGCTTCCGTCCGCGATGGCTTTCGCCAGCCTCGAAATAATGCGTGCGGATGCCGTCGACGGAAATGAACTTGCCTTGCCCCATTCAGGCCATCGCTTTCGCCTTTTGCATCACGGTACGCGGCAAATCCTTGATCTGCGGATATACCTCCTTGGCGAACAGCGTCATGCTGGAAACCGTCCGCTTGTGATCCAGGAAGCCGGCTTGCTGCATCATCAACAGATGATCGAAGCCGCCGACCAGATCGTAGTAACGCTTCACCTGCTTGGCGACGGAATCCGGTGTTCCGTACATCAGCACGCCCTGCTCGCGCAGATAGTCCATGCCTTTGGCACGCACCGCGTCGGTGCGGCCGGTATAGGCGCCCTGCAGCGCCTTCACGTTGGTTTCGACGCCAACATAGCCGGGCGGATTGCGGAACTGCGGGGGCGTTTTTGTCTGCATGTACCAGGTCAGTTCTTTGGCGCCCTTTTCCGCCTCCTCCTCGGTGTCGGCGGTGTAAACGAGTGGCATGAAAGCCATCCCCGCGCCGCCCGGCAGCCCGTGATCGGCCATGGTCGAGCGATAGGCGTCGAACATCAGTTTCACCTTGTCATGCGGCTGCAGGAAGGTTGCGAACACATAGCCCCGGCTCGCCACCTTCTTGATGTTGTCATAGTCGCTGGAACCGGTGATCCAGATCATCGGATGCGGCTGCTGGTAAGGGCGCGGCCATACGTTCACCACGCGCCGATGCGTGAAGCGGCCTTCGAAATTGAACGGCCCATCGTGGCTGGTCCAGGCTTTCACGATCAGGTCGACGCCTTCCCAAAGACGCTCCAGCGTCTGCGTCGGGTTGGTGTTGGCGGCGAATACTTCGTAGGGCACGCCGCGCACGATGCCGACGTCCAAGCGTCCGCGTGAAATGTTGTCGACGATCGCCATTTCCTCGGCGATCCGGATGGGATCGCCGCGGTTGGCGATCGGATTGCCGAGAATGCAGATGCGGGCCTTCTTGGTCTGCCGCGCCAGGATGGCAGCCATCAGCGGCGCCGCCGCATCCAGACAGGTCGCAGTCTGATGATGCTCGTTGAGCATGATGTTCAGGCCGAGCTCATCGGCGATCACATGCTCGTCGAGATAGCGGTTGTAGAGATCCGAACCGATCTTCGGGTCGTAAAGCTTGCTCGGGATCGTTACCCGCATCGATGGGAGCGCGTCCCCTTGGGGAACATGCGGATAGGGCATCTCGGTGAAGTGCCAGGCCTGCATGGTCGTCGTCCTTCCTATTTCTTCCGGCTCTGCCGCTAGCGCAAGAACTCGCGCAGCGCTGCCATGAATGTTTCCGGTTGCTCGAGCTGCGGGAAATGTCCCGCGCCGGGGATCACCTGCAAGATCGCACCAGGGATGGCGTCGGCATAAGCTTTGCCATAAGCCGGCGTCACGATGCCGTCATGCTCGCCCCAGATCAGCCGGGTCGGCACCTTGATACGATGCAGCCTCCGCTTCAGCTTGGGATTATGCATGAAGGGCTCCCAGCAAAAGCGCGCCAGCGATTCCACATTGCGCGCGATGATCGTGAGCTTCTCCTCCGGCATGGAAGGAAAGTCGCGCTTGCCCTTTTCCGGATCGTGCCACTTCAGCTTCAGCACCTCGGAGGGATGCAGACACCAGAAATCCGCGATGTCGCGGTCATACGGCCCGCCGGGTTTGACGCCATAGGCATCGACCAGCACCAGCCTGGAAATGAAAGAGTCGTCCTTGGTCGCGATCTCCGCCGCCAGCCAGCCGCCAAGCGAGAAGCCGACCACCGGCGCATTCTTCAGCGCAAGTTTTTCAACTAGGTCGAGATAGATGTAGGAGATGTCATCGATATTGCTGATCCAATCCGGCCGCTCGGAGCTCCCGAAGCCCGGGGGGGACGGGATGAAAACCTCAAAATGCTTGGCTAGTTCGTCGATGAAGGGGGCCTCCGGCTCCAGGCCTTCTTCCCCATAGAGCAGCAGCAGGGGCTGCCCGCGGCCCCGTCGTTCCAGCTCGATGTCCATGCCGCTGACATGGATCAGGGTCTTGCGTTGGTCCGTCGTCAACATGCGGAAAATGGCTCCTGGCTTGCAGTTAGGCACCGGGGCTATTGACGCCCGCAGGCCGTGCCTTGTCTACACGCGGGGCGCAATGAGTATACGAGGCGCGCAAAAGCTTGCGCCCGGGTGCAAATTTGCGCCCCTCTCGTCTATAGTGCCGGAGCGATGGCCGAGACCCTGAGTTCCAGTTCGCTTGCCGTTTCGGAGTGGATCAAAAGCTGCTCCGATTTGATGAACCGCTGCGAGCATTTTGCCGCCGCAGATATCCTTTCCACCCGCCAGCGTATCCTGGATTTTTCCGCCGGACGCAGCTCCTTTGCTGTCACCAACTCCGGCCGCTTCATTGGCTATGGTGAAGCACATGCGCGCGTCGGCCGTATCGACCTTCGCTTCCTGAGCTGGAATTGCGAAGCCAAATGCGAGACCGCCACCTTCCGCACACCTGATCACCACGTGGTCCTGCATATTCCGTTGCGCGGGGAATTTGAAGCAAGCCAGGGCGAAAACTGGATCAAGGTCAAACCGGGCGATGCCCTGGTCGTCAGCGCGGCCGGCGTGCTGCGCCGGCGGTGGGAAGGGCAATGCGACCTGCTGAATCTGCGGATCGGCCGCGAAGTGGTGAACCTCGCCGCCTTCAAATCGGCCAAGGAATTGTGCGGCCAGCCGCTCACGCTCATCCACCTCGATCAGTCACTGGCCCTGGCGCGCTTCATCGAGACCATCATTCACGACTTGAGCAGCGATCATTCGACCTTGTCTGAGCCTGCGGCTGCCATGCATGCCGAGCGCCTGCTTTCGCTGTTATTGCTGCGCAGCCTGGGCGCACACGACCATCGGTCCATTGCCGACCGCTCCACCCAGGTAGCGCCCTATTACATCCGGCGCGCCGAACAATTCGTATCCGAAAATTACATGAAGCCGATCGACATCGGAGACCTCAAAGCGGCAACCGGGGTGAGCGCGCGCACGCTGTATTACGGTTTTAAACAGCACCGCGGTGCGAGCCCGAAGAAGTATCTCAAGGGCGTGCGCCTGCTGCACGCGCGGCGCAGCCTGCTGGAGGCACAGCTTCGCGGCGGACGCGTGGCTGACGTGGCCGCGGCCGTGGGTTATGAAAACAAGAGCCAGTTCGCGCGCGACTACAAAGAGTATTTCGGCGAGAGCCCGACCGCGACGGTGCGCGGCATGCGTTAACCCCTGAGACAATT
>JAXDOO010000423.1:0-5303 GCA_034668865.1 Alphaproteobacteria bacterium | reverse complement strand
GATACCCCCATGCCTGCGCTATGCGTCGATTCTTGCATCAAGCTCTGCCCTCGTGAATGGGCCTGCATGCGCAGGCTGTTGCGCCGCCGCCAGGACCTCGATCAGACCATCAGTGCGCCGCCGTTCACATGCAGGGTCTGGCCGGTAATGTAGCGCCCGTCGGGCCCGCAGAGCAGACGGACCATGGCGGCAATATCCTGCGTCCGGCCCTTCCTTTTAAGCGCGTTGGTGCGCTTGGTGTGAGGCACCACGTCAACGCGCTGTGTGTCGATCAGGCCGGGCGCGACACAGTTGACCGTGATGCCCTCTTCGCCAAACTCGGTGGCGAGCGCCTTGGTCAGACCGACAAGGCCGGCTTTCGCCGTGATCACGTGGGCGCGATGGCTGCCGCCGGAATGCGCCGACAGGCCTCCGAGCATGACGATAGCCGCCCGGTCGCTGCGGCGCAGAGGTTTTATCGCCGCCTTGATCAGCAGGAAGACGCTATCCAACGATAGCGCCATGACATAGCGCCAGTCTTCATAGGTCATCTCGGCGAGCGGCGCTTCAGGCCGAATACCAGCGTTGGCGACGACGAAGTCGAGCCTTCCGAAGGCGGCGAGCGCCTCCTCGACTAGTCCGGCGGGCACGGCTGGATCGGTCAGGTCGCCCATAGCCACAGCCGCTTTGCCGCCGGCTTCACGCACGAGTCCCGCGGTTGTTTCGACCTCGGCTCGGGCGCCGTTGGCATGAACCAGAACGGATGCACCGGCGCTGCCGAGAGCCACCGCAATCGCGCGACCGATATTGCGAGAGGCGCCGGTGACAACCGCCGCACATCCCGAAAGTTCTTTCTGTCCTGTCACGCTCATTTCAGTAAGCCTCCTGGTATCAAGCCGACTCGCGGCTAAAATCGTTGCGGTTCAAAAAATGCCCTCGCGGTGGGGCGTTGTTGCCGTTATGTCGGAGGGCAGCCTTATCCCGAGCTGGTTTATCCCGACTGCATCCAGACGCGGCAGGTCATGGGCCAGCGCCAGAAACCTGTCGACCTCGCCCTCCGGCAAAATCTTTTCCGTCAGTTGCCGGAACTTGCCGACATAGTCGGCCCGGCCAAACGGTGCCGCACCGCGCGGATGGACGTCGGGAACGGCGATCTCGTCCACGATCTCACCACCGTCGCGGAAGCGGATGACGGCCCGGCAGCCATGATCCTTGTCAAGCGATACCGGCTCCTCGTAGCGGCGTGTCCACTCCGGGTCTTCCCTGGTCTGAACCTTGCGCCATAGCCGTACCGTGTCGGGCCGGCGGACGCGTTCCGGCTGATAACTGCATTCATGATGCCATTCCCCGTCCTGAAGCGCGACGGCGAAGACGAACGGCAGGCTATGGTCGAGCGTTTCGCGCGAAGCGTGGGAATCCCATTTCTCGGGATCGTTGGCGCCCGAGCCCATCACCTTATGAGCGCGTCGCGTCACATGCAGAACGATACTCTCGATCGCCTCGAAATCGTCGATGCGCCGGCGCAGGCGGAACGCGAGATCAATTGCCGATTGGCTGTGGTAGCCGGCCGAGTGCTGCTTCGTGTAGGTCTCCATGATGGCCCGTTTCGGCTCATTGGCTCGCGGCAGGGAGACGGTGTAGACGCTTTCCTCGCCGCCGAGGAAAGCCGCCAAGATACCCTGGTCGCCCTCATAGGTCGGTGTGGGACTCTTTTCGCCCCGCATCGCGCGATCCGTCGCCTCGATGGCGAGCTTGCCCACGTGGCCCGGTGCATTCGCTTTCCAGCTCGAAAGCGCCCCTTTGCGGCCCTGCCGCGGATAAAAGCCGACATGCGCCGCGTACTGGACCGCCTGGTAGATGGTCTCCGTGGACAGTCCAAGCAACGCGCCGACGCCCGCCGCGACCGCAGGGCCGAGATGCCCTATATGGTCGATGTTGAATCGCTGCAGCGGAATGCTCTTGGCTAAAGCGATCTGTATTTCGTAGGCGGTGGCCACTCCGCGCAGGACATCGGGGCCTGACCGGCCGCATTGCTGGGCAACGGCAAGGATGGACGAGATGCTGTCGCCCGGATGACACGATTCGATGGCGAAGAAGCTGTCGTGAAAGTCGAGTTCGCGTACCGCCGCGGCATTGGCCCAGGCCGCCCATTCGCAGTGGACGCGTACCTCGCCGGGCACCCCATGGACAAGCGCGCCGCCCGGCCGTGGATGTGCCAGCGCCTGCCTGCGAGCCGACGCCACCGGCGCACGGTCTGTGGCCGCGGACGCCACGGCGGCGTTGTCGATAACCCGGTTGACGATCATCTCGCCAACGTCCTGATCGACCGGAGCGGAATCCGACGCCAATTCCGCGATCATCCAGGCCAGTTGGCGTTCGCGGGGAACGTTCCTGTCGACGCGTATCTCCTGTCGGCGCATCCCTGCCCTCCTCATTCGAACGGCCAGGGCAGCGGCAAGATCTCCTGCAGCAGGCCGGAGGGAAATTCGAGCACCAGGAAATAGGAGAATGCGGAAAGCACAGCCAGCATGCTGGCGGTCATCAACCCGATCGCCCACCAGCGGGCGTCCGACCGGGTGCGTAGGAACACCACGAAGAAGAGAACCAGCGCCAGCACGAAGCCCACAAGATAGATGCCGACCATCAGGCCGGCGATCCAATAGACGTAGTAGAGCAGCGAGGTCTGGTAGCCTTCGTTGCGCTCGCGCCACCCGATTTCGGAATCGAAGGCGAAGGCATGGCCGCTCGGGTTGCGCAAAAGGATGTTGAGGCCGAGCGCCACGCAGATGAAGGTGATGGCACTGACGGTGATCGGAAACACCTTGCTCAGCATCGACAGACGCGAGGCGTCGACGATGCAATAGACCGCCATGAGCATGATCAGACCGTTGAAGATCACCTGCGGCAGGACCTGGCTGCGCGAGGTCAGCAATGATGTTCCTTCCACCGCGATGACCGGGCGGTTGCGTAGCCCGAATACCAGCGACATCACATTGAGCGCCAGCAGCACCCATATCAGGGGGCGCGCGGCCAGATCTTCCAATGTGTAGATCTGCACGACCTGGTAAAGCAGAATCTCGATATGCTCCTGCAGGACGAAGCCGATGACGAAGGCGGGACGCGGGAAACCGAACCGCTTCATGTAGACGGCAAAGACGCCAACCAGGAACAGCGTCACCAGGTCGCCCCACTGGCGCGACGACTGGAACGCGCCGAAGAAAATAACGGCGAGCAGGAACGGCGCCATGTAGACGAAGCGGATCGCCGTCACCTTGGCCATGGCGCCGGAGATCATAAAGCAGATCCCCGCTCCGACGATGTTGGCGAGCGCCAGCGACCAGATGACGGTATAGGTCAGGCCGAGATAGGTATCGACCATCGACGGTCCGGGTTTGACGCCGAGCAAAATGAGGCCGCCGAGGAATACGGCTGTCGAACTCGACCCGGGAATGCCGAAGATCAGCGTCGGCACCAGTGCGCCGCCGGTGTTGGCGTTATTGGCGGCTTCCGGCGCGATCACGCCGCGCACGTCGCCCTTGCCGAAGTTTTCGCGCGGCTTGCAGGTCTGGACGGCGTGGCCGTAGGCAAACCAGTCGGCGCCGCCGATGGGCAGGGCGCCAATGATGCAACCCAAGATCGAGCAGCGGAATACCAGCCAACGGTTCTGCCAGGTGTCGATCAGGCCCCTGAGCCAGCCGCCTCGTATTGGCGGCCTGTCGGAGATCGCTTGTCCGCGCCGCAGTAGGTCGACCACCTCGGGAACGGCGAAGACCGCGAGCGCCACGGCGGCCAGCGGCAGCCCGTCGCCAAGATAATACCAGTTACCGATGATCATCCTGAACTGGCCGGTCGCGGGCGAACTGCCGATCGACGCCAGCATCATGCCGATGCCGCAAGCGATCAGCCCCTTCAGCAGGCTTGCGCCGGAAAGCACGCTGACCATGGTGATGCCGAGGATGGTGAGCAGCAGAAGCTCGCCCGTCCCGAAAGCCAGCACCAGCGGTCGCGCGATCAGGATGGCGCCCGTCAGCACGATCGCGCCGAACACACCGCCGACGAGCGAGGAGGCGTAGGCCGCACTCAGCGCGCGGCCGGCCTCGCCCTTCTTGGCCATGGGGAAGCCGTCCAGAACAGTAGCCTGCGAGGAGCCGCCACCCGGAATTCCGATCAGCACCGACATGACCGTGTCACCGGTCGGCACGACGGCCAGCAGGCCGGTCATCACGGCGATGCCGTGCTTCATTTCCATGCCGTAGACGAAGGGAATCAGCAGCGCCATGCCGGCGGTCGTGCCGAGTGACGGCAGGACGCCGATAACAAGGCCCAGGAAAACGCCGAGAAGCAGATAGAAGAGCGTCCATCCGAACAGAAGGTCGCTCAGAGTCGTGGCAATCAGTTCAAGCATGCTCCCCAGACGCTTCCCCGACGGCACTTTCCAGCGTGAGACGAGATGGCCGGACAGGCCGGCCATCTTTCCATTCGATCATCGCGATGATCAAGCGGCGGTGATTGCGCCGTCACATGCGCGCGGAGCGGTACCAGCAACCTCAAGGGCTACAGATCGGCGTTGTACGTCGCCTTCAGCCAGTCCGCGACCCATTTGCGCGTCTCGGGAGTCATGCTAAGCGCCGACCTAAGGCTCGCGCGCGATTTGTCGCCTATGAGCGGCTGATAGTCCCCCATCTCGGCCTTCGCCGCGGCCTGGAATTGCGGATCGGCGAGCATCGCCTTGGCGGCCTTGTCATAAGCGGCCAGCACGTCCGGCGGCGTTCCGGCCGGCAGCACGAGCTGTTTCGAATTCATGACGCCGATGTGAAAGAAGCTCGTCCATGCGTCCAGCTCGGGCCCGGAAGGATCCTTGCCCTGGATGGTGCGATAGAGTTCAAGAAAATGCGGCACGTTCGGGAAGGTTGGATCGCGAACGATCTGGCCGTTGTCGCCGAGGAAGCCGAAGGTGAAGAGTGGTGCCGCTTTGCCCTGATCCACCAGCGGCTGCATCATCAGGAGATAGCCGCCGGTCGTATCGCGGCCGACATGGACCTCGCCGCGTTCGAAGGCGAGCTGCGCCTTGCCGCCATCAAGTCCAAAAACCGGTTTAGCCTTGATCCCGAGCATTTCGAGCGACAAAAGCGTGCGGATGTCGCTGCCCGTCGCATTGGAAACGCCAATGCGCACCTCCCGACTGGAAGCCACTTTCTTCAGGCCGGCGGCATCGGTCGCGCCGAGGCTCGTGCTTGCATAGACCATGCTGCCAACCGGCGAGGACATGACAGGCACCCAGCTCTCGGCCTTGAACTTGATGCGCGGATCGGAGGGATTGAGCA
>JAXDOO010000422.1:0-5023 GCA_034668865.1 Alphaproteobacteria bacterium | reverse complement strand
GTGAATGCCGTGCTGGATGCCGCCAAGCGGTTGCAGGCCAGACCAAGCTGATGATTGAGGCGTGGTGCAAAATGTCGCAGCATCCGAGTACCGATGCGACGCCTTGGCTTGCGGCGATGTGCCTAAGATGGACGATCGAATCCTGACCGTCGCGAGGCGACGATGCAGGAACCTGAACCAGGAGGAATGAAAATGCCCCGTTGGGCGCTTTGGATTTTTTTCGGATTGGCTCTGGCCGCAGCAACCGCGGATCGCGTGCAGGCTCAAACCGTCGCCGAATTCTACAAGGGCCGCAACATCAATGTCATCGTGGGTTATAGTGCCGGCGGCGGTTACGATTTGTACGCCCGCGCGCTGTCCCGCCACATGGGCAAGCACATTCCCGGCAACCCGTCATTCGTGGTGCAGAACCTGACCGGCGCCGGCAGTCTCAACGCCGCGAACAACATCTATAACATTGCGCCCAAGGACGGGACGGCATTCGGCACCTTTGCGCGCGGCCTGGCGATGGAGCCGCTGATCGGCACCGCCAAGGTCCAGTTCGAGGCCACCAAGTTCACTTGGATCGGCAGCGGCACCAACGAGGTCAGCGTCTGCGCGACCTGGCACACCTCGCCGGTGAAGACCTGGGCCGACGCCATCAAAACCCCATTCACCGTGGGCGGCGAAGGTCCCGGATCGGATCCCGACACGTTCTCGATCATGGCAAGAAACGCCTTTGGCGCCAAGCTCAAGCTCGTCAGCGGCTACCCGGGCACTTCCGACATCGTGCTGGCGATCGAGCGCGGCGAGGTCGACGGCCGCTGTGGCTGGTCCTGGAGCAGCGTTAAGGGGACGAGACCCGCCTGGGTCACGGAGAACAAGCTCAACTACCTCGTCCACCTTTCGGAGGTGAAGGCGCCGGAGCTGCCGCATGTGCCGCTGATCAGCGACTTCGCCAACGACCGGCAGAAGCAGATACTCAAGCTGATCCTCAGCCGGCAGGTGATGGGACGGCCGTTCGCTGCTCCTCCCGGAGTGCCGGAAGATCGCAAGCAGGCGCTACGCAATGCTTTCGACGCCACCCTGAAAGATCCGGCATTCCTTGAAGAGGCGACCAAGCTGAAGCTTGACGTCAATCCGGTCAGCGGCGCGGATGTCGACAAGCTGGTTGCCGAACTCTACCAAACCCCGAAAGACATCGTCGAAGAGACGCGTGCTGTCATCAAGCCGTAGCTCGGGCCAGCATTCTTTCGCTCAACAATCGACCGTGCCATGCTCGGCATGGTCGAATTGCGCCAGGCCCTGAAATCGAGCAGTTTCAGGCGGTTGGCCGATCCGCTTCGCGTAACGAATAGGTTCAAAGGAACGCCCGTGTCGACACGCATCCCCCTGACCCTTGCCTGCGGCGACTATGAGATCATCCGCCCCCTGAAGGAGGGCGTGGTCAGACCCGACGGTATCGATCTCACGGTCTTGACCGCGATGGACTCCACCACCCGCCATTGGCGGTTCCTGCGCGGCGTGGAGTTCGACATCGCCGAAGTGTCATGCTCGTCGTTCATTGTCGCGCGCGACCAGGGTTTTCCCGCCGCCGCCATTCCGGTCTTCCTGCATCGCCGCTTCCGCCACGGCTTCGTCTTCATCAATACCGGCAAGGGCATCAAAAAGCCGGCCGATCTCATCGGCAAGAAAATCGGCGTGAAGCAGTTCCAGGCCACCGCCATTGTCTGGATGCGCGGCATCCTGGAGCATGAATACGGCGTGCCGCATCAGTCGATCGAATGGTTCTCCGAACTGGACGAGACCGTCGAGTTTCAGCCGCCGCCGGGTTTACGCATCACCAAGCTCCCCAACGACAAATCGGTCGAGGCCATGCTGGCGGCGGGCGAGCTTGACGCGGTGATCCACCCCGACCTGATCAAGCCGATGGTTCAGAAGGATCCGCGGGTGGCGCGGCTGTTTCCGAACTGGAAGGATGAGGAGATCGCCTTTTACAAGAAGACCGGAATCTTCCCGATCATGCATGTGCTGGGCATCAAGCAGGAGATCGTCGACCGTCACCCCTGGGTCGCCATCAACATGTTCCATGCGTTCAACGAGGCGAAGAGGATCGCCATGAAGCGCATGGAGAATCCGCGCCTCGTGCCGCTGGTCTGGTACCGCGAGGCCTGGGAGGAACAGGAAGAGATCCTGGGCGCCGATCCGTGGGAGTACGGGCCGACCGAACGAAACCTGAAAAATATGAATGCGATCACCGGCTATTGCCACGAGCAGGGCTTGAGCAAAAAGCGATTTTCCTTCGACGATCTCTTCACGCCGGTGTTTCAAGGACGCAAGCGCGGGGACGAATTCCGTTTTTGACCTGTGCTGCAATCCTCATCCTGAGGAGGCCGCGCAGCGGCCGTCTCGAAGGATGAGGCCCCCACAGCGGGCGCGTATTGGATACGGTGGCCTCATAGTTCGAGACGCGTCGCACGTAGCCAAGTTTACGCAGGCTACACCTGCTATGGCGACGCTCCTCACCATGAGGGTTAAAATCACTGCCGCTTGCGCAGCAGTTCCTTCAGCCGCTGCGGCGTCACCGGCAGCTGGGTGATCGCGCCGGGCATGCCGAGCGCGTCGTCGATGGCGCTCGCGATCACGCCGCCGGCGCCGTTGATGCCCCCCTCGCCCGCTCCCTTCAGTCCGAGCGGATGGTGAGGCGAAGGCGCGTCCTCGGTGAGCAGAATTTCGACGTCCGGCACCTCATGCAAGGTCGGCATGAGATAATCGGCAAAGGTCGCGGACAGCGGCTCGCCGGTGTCGTCATAGACGAACTCCTCCGACAGCGCGCCGCCCAGGCCCTGCACGCAACCGCCGACCAATTGTCCCTCGATCATCATCGGATTGACCGCGCGGCCGACGTCATAGGCCACCATGAAACGTTCCACCGCAATCTTGCCGGTGTCGGCGTCGATCCGAGCAACGGCGAGATGCACGCCATAGGGAAAAACCGTGTGGTTGGTATTGAACCAGCCATGGGCGGCAAGCTGCGGCTCGCGCCCGCGTAAGAGCTTGGAGCCCGGCGCGATGCGCTTGGCGACTTCGCCGAGGGAGATGGACGGCCCGCCTTTGCCGTTCCGGCGCATGACGGTGCCGTCGACAATGTCGAGCTCGCCGGCCGGCGTCTGCAGCAGCTCGGATGCAAATTCGAGTGCCTTTTCCCGTACCATCGTGGCGGTGACATGCACAGCGCCGCCGGTCAGTCCGGTGGCGCGCGCGGCGTGGGCGCCGATGCCGTGGTCGATCAGGTCGGTCTGACCATGGATCACCCGCACCTTCTTGTAGTCGACGCCGAGCGCCTCGGCGCAGATTTGCGCCATGGCGGTGGCAAATCCCTGGCCAAGCGAAGCGCCGCCGGTGATCAATTCGACGGCGCCGCTCGGATCGACGGAAATCTTGGCATTGTCGGTCGGGCCGCGGCCGCTCTCTTCCAGGAAGATGGCGATCCCTGCCCCCACCATCTCGCCGGTTGCACGGCGGCGCTTCAGGTCTTGCTGCAATTGATCCCAGCCGAAAGCCGCGAGCGCCTTGTCGAGCAGCCCGGCATAGTCGCCGGAATCGATCTCCAATTCCTCGACCCCGGGCTCGTTGTAGACCTTGCAGTAGGGCATTTCGGCTGCGGTGATCAGATTGCGCCGGCGCACCTCGACAGGATCGAGACCGAGCCTTGCGGCCACCGCGTCCATCAGCCGGCCGCGCACGAATGTGCTTTCGAAGCGTCCGGGAGCGCGATAGGTCGCGGCCGGCGTCTTGTTGGTCAGCCGCACATGCGCCACCGCCCGATAGGCCGGCACGCGGTAGCAGCCGGTGAGCATATACATGGTGCGGTTGGGGACGTTGACGCCGTGGGTGCGGATATAGGCTCCCTGGTCGTGCATGATCTTGTCCTCGATGCCGAGGATGATGCCGTCCTTGTCGACCGCGATCTTGGCAAAATGCCGTTGCTCGCGGCCCTGATTGGCGCACATCAGGTGCTCGCGCCGGTCCTCGATCCATTTCACTGGACGGTTGAGCCGCATGGCCGCGACCAGGACCAGCACGTCTTCCGGATAGAGTTCTCCGCGGATGCCGAATCCGCCGCCCACATGGCTCTCATGCACATGCAGCGCGGACGGGCTGCGCTTGAGCATGCGGCAGAGCGTCTCGCGATTGCGGTGTGGGATCTTGGCGGCGCCGTGCAGCTCCAGCAGGTCCTTGGCGGCGTCGTAATGGCCGATCGCGCCGCGCGTCTCCAGTGGCACGCCGGAGTGCCGTCCGGTCTGCAGGTCGAGTTCGATCACCGCATGGGCATTGCGAAAGGCTGCTTCGATATCGCCATAGCTGTGGTGAAGCACGATCGCTTCACTGCTGCGGCCGGGCTCGAACTCGCCCGGCGGGTCGCTTGCCGACATCACGACCGGCAGTTCCTCGATCTCGATCGAGACCCGATCGGCGGCGTCCTCGGCGATATACGGATCTTCCGCGAACACCGCCGCTACCGGATCGCCGATATAACGCACGAAACGCCGCGCCAGCGCCGGCTGGCGGAATTCGCGGATTCCTTCGGCCGATTTGTCGGCGCGGAAATCGATCGGCGAGAGCTCGGCGATATCGTCGTTGGTCCAGACCGCCACCACGCCGGGCATCGCCAGCGCGGCCGATGCATCGACCGACAGGATGCGCCCGTGCGCCTTGCTCGAGCGGACCATGCGCATGTGAAGCTGATGGCGAAAGTTGATGTCGCCGGCATAGCGGCCGCGCCCGGTCACCAGGGGCAGGTCCTCGATGCGAGGCACCGAATGGCCGAGCACGCGCCGTTCGCTGGCGGGCGGCGGCGTCGGATAGTTGTCGTGAGCGGCGGCGTGCTCGCTCATTCCGCAGCCCTTGCGCCGCGCATCTCGTCGCGCGCGGCACGCACCGCCTTGATGATGTTCTGATAGCCGGTGCAACGGCACAGATTGGACGACAGCACATCGAGCAATTCGTCGTCCCCGATATCGGGCTGCTGTTCGAGCGTATT
>JAXDOO010000421.1:0-4878 GCA_034668865.1 Alphaproteobacteria bacterium | reverse complement strand
TTCGCTCCTGTTGAGAGCGGGCACCCTAGCCACCTCCGCCTTGACGGGCGAGTCTTTTGTTCTCTATTCGTTCGCTATGGCCGTGGAGACGATTGGGAAGCTCTGAGCTATGGCTGGCGCATCCGGGCGCGGTGCGACTGGGGCAAGCGGCGGGAGGGTTTGAAGTCGAAGCGGGAGGGTGTGTTCGGCCAGGAGCTCGACCTCGCCACCTTGGTGTGGACGCGGGGACCGAGTTTTCCTATATCGATGCTGCCCAGTCGCATGAAGTGCCCGATGTGCGGGTCACGGGAAGTGCGACTGATCTACTCCGCGCCGACAGAAACCAACACTGCACGAACGCGGAGCCTATACGGAGCCTAAGATTGCGGAGAGGACAAAAAGACGAGTCCTTTCAATGGGGCGGAGTAGCTCAGTTGGTTAGAGCAACGGAATCATAATCCGTGTGTCGGCGGTTCAAATCCGTCCTCCGCTACCAACAAACACAACGTCTTAGCGCTTTCTCGACAAGAGCCCTCGCGGGCGTAGGTAGCGCCTAGGTAGCGTGATGGGAGATTCAAACGCCGAGTATCCCTGGCTGGTGCTAGCGCCGGACCCGCTCGACAGTCTCGGCATGACGAACTGGTCGATCGAAGTTCCGAATCGACGTCGTGTAGGCGCGTCCGCACTGAGCCATGCCGCTGAACGCGGCGGCATGGCTCTCGATCGCCTTTTCACCAGGAATGCAGTTGTAATTTTCGTCAGATGCGCAGCCGCGCTTGGGGCTTTGCTCCTTGCCGGTCGCCTTGGCCCAAGATTCATCGCAGGTATCGCAAGGCGAGGCCCTCTATGGAATTCTGACGTTGTGTCACGGCGCGGATGGCAAGCGCGGTGAGGGATTCAGACGCCGATCTGGAGCGAAGGGAGCTTCATCGTGACGAAGTTCGGCAACGCGCAAGCGCTCATCGATTACATGCAGATCGTGCCCTTCAATGACCCCGCCGTGCTTGATCCGGTCCAGAAACTGGCCGTTGTCGCCAATATGCTCGCCAACCCACGGCGCCGTTCCGTGCAGCGGCCAGGTCACTTCTCAAAGCGCATCTATCCAGATCAAATAGCTGCCGTAGTCAGTTGGACTCCGCGAAAGGATGGGCGAGCTCTTACCCGTGGGGCTATCGATAAAACTGCATAACGGCTGGACGGTGCTGGGTGCGGCAGCGGTCGGCGTCTTCATGACCGTTCCGGGTCAGACCGTGGGTGTCTCCGCTTTTGTCGACCCGCTCGCACGCGACCTTGGCTTGGCGCGTGAACAGGTCATTCTTCTCTACAGCCTTGGGACCTTGGTCGGGATACTGCCCGCGCCCCTCATCGGACGCCTGTTCGACCGTTACGGGCCAAGGCGGATGGTCGTTGCTGCTGCGGCGGCGGTCGCGGTGAGCTGCGCGGCGATGGCGTTCGTAACGAACGCGGCGTCGCTCGCCTTGGCCTTCACCCTGCTTCGCGGCAGCGCGATCGGCACACTGAGCACCACAAGCGTCAACATGGTGAACCTGTGGTTTGAACGCCTGCGTGGGCGCGCGACAGCCGTGGCCATGATGGGGCTTGCCACCGGCGGATTGGTCATCCCCCCGCTCGCGGAGCAAATCACGATCGCGCACGGATGGCGCACGGCCTATGGCGCACTCGGTCTTGCGGTTCTGGTTGTCTTGCTGCCGGTCGGCCTGATGTTCTTTCGCAATCGCCCGCAGGACCCGCTGCTGGTGGACTTCGGCTGGCCAAAGACCGGCGGTCAAAAGGTCCGGCGCGATTTCACTTTGTCGGAGGCGATGCGGACACCGGCTTTCTGGTATCTCGTCAGCCTCAGCGTGCTCTACAACGCGGCCGGTACGGCGCTCATGCTGGACCATATGCGACTGATGGAAAGTGTCGATGTCCAGCGGCCGGCCGCGATCACACTGCTCGGCATCATACCGCTGGCGCAGGTTCTGGCGGTCATCGGCGGCGGCTTTCTCGTCGATCGGCTCGGATCGCGCAACGCGGGCTTCATCGGCGTTGCAGCGATGCTATTCAGCCTCTCCTTCGTGATGGCCGCACCTTATGCATTGGGTGGCTTCGGATATGTTGCTTTTCTCGGCGTGGGGATCGGCATTCTTTCGGTAGCCGCATCAGCGGGACTCGCCGAGCATTTTGGGAACCGCAATATGGGCGCGCTGCGAGGAACGACGTTCCTGTTCGGCGTCTTCGGGGCGGCCCTTGGCCCGCTGCCGCTCGCGCTATCTCCGCAATGGGCGCATTGGATTTTTGTCGCCTGCGCTGCAGTGGCGCTTTTCCTCGGCATCGCGACCCGGGAGACCGCGCGCCAATAACACCGCTTGCGAAAACATGGGCGGCTCAGATTCTTTTGCGGCTGTCAGAGCGCATCAGACTCTTAAGATGCTGTGCGATCGCCTGCTAAGTCGCGTGGGCGCATCAGCGCGAAGGCAACGAGCGCCGCGAGCATCAAGGCTGCGATCATCAGGAAGGCGTTACGCCAGGCCTCGACGGTATTGCCGCCCCCATGATCGAGAACCCAGCCAACCGCGAGGGGTCCAACAAAGCCGCCCAGGTACCCGAGTGTAGAATGCACGGCGAGCGTCGCGCCACGGCGCGAGGGCTCGGCGCTGCCCGCCGTCCCCGCGGTAAGCGATGAAGACTCAAGCCAGATGACGAGTCCGTAAAGCAGCATCAGCGCAACGGCGACCGTGGAGGACTGCGTGCCAACGAGGCCGATCAAGCCCGCCAAGATGGCGGAGCCGAGCATCGCAACGGAGATCAAGGCGCGTCGTCCAAAATAGATCGAGCCCTCATTACCGACGACGCTCGCCAGCGTGCCGATCAATCCAAGTGCTGTTAGCGTGGCGGCGGGCGAAAGCACATTATCCTTTGTGCCCGTGCTCACGGCAACGAAGCCGAGAAAGGCCACGCCCCAACCGCGCAGCGCGCTCATTTCCAGAGTGTGGAGGCAATAGGCGATCGCGTAAGCCATCGCGGAGCGATTCCGAAACACGGGCCGAAAATCAAACAAGGCGTGTGCGGCTTCACTGTTCTTCTGACGTTCGGCGCCCGGCACTGCGACCAGCACGATCAGCCATGCGAGGACCGCGCTGGCGGCGGCGCCGCCGAAGGCACTCTGCCAACCGTAGGATGAGGCGATTAGGTCGGCGCAGGCAAATGACAAGGCGCCGGATATGCCGATGCTGGCGGCATGGCCTGCTGCGGCGCGCGACCATTCCTCGCCAACGACCGCACGCTCGACGATCCGGAAGTCATCCGCTGCGAACCGGGGGGACGCATCCGTGTTCAAGCCTTCGATCCAGAGACCACTCATACCATGGGCGATGCCTTTGAGTGGGCGTGGGACGAACTGTCAGAGTGATCCTTTGCGATTCGCTCGCCGAAACGTCGGAGCCGACCACGGCTGTCTCTAAACCGGCCGATGCAAGGTACAATGACATCGAGTTCGGACGTCGCCAGTCTGAAGTGGACCTTGGGGTCTGATTACCCGCGCGGGAGCCCCGCCATGTTCTCGATTACGACGCAAACGGCAGCCGTATCCTCATCACCGTAACCGGATGCGACGGCTGCGTTAAACAGCGGCACGCAAGCGGAAAAGAGCGGCGTCGGGCAAGTCAGGGAATTCGCAAAGTCCGAGATCACGCGCATGTCCTTGCGCCAGAGCTCGAGTGGCATCGTTTGGACGGGCGTATACTTGTCGGCAATCAGCATGGGACCGCGCACCTGCATGGCACGCGAGTGTCCGGCGCCGTCGTTGACCATCTCGAACACCTGCGCCGGATCCAGTCCTGCCTTGCGCGCCAGCGCAAATGCCTCACCTGCGGCAACCGTATGGATGGCGACCACGAGATTGGCCACATATTTCATCTTCGAGCCGTTGCCGAA
Organism: Alphaproteobacteria bacterium; assembly: GCA_034668865.1. Lineage (GTDB taxonomy): Bacteria > Pseudomonadota > Alphaproteobacteria > Rhizobiales > Xanthobacteraceae > CANKHA01. The sequence goes on along the minus strand of JAXDOO010000421.1, from coordinate 963 downwards.
TGTCCCGAGATAGTGGGGTGCCCGGGAGAAGCCGTGGAACGCGGGCAGGCAGCGCTCGTATGCGTCTTTCGCTCCACTGCCGTAGATAACAACGTCACGCACCCGTGCCTGGCTGCCGGACCCCGACAGCGGGCAATCGAGCATGACGATGCCGACCTCTGCGAGCTCTCGGCGCGCAATTTCCTTGTCCTCCAAAGGAAAAGTGCTGGTCTCCGCGAGAATGCGGTCAGCGCGCGGTGCGTCTTTGAGTTCGCGCACGATGTCGTGGAGCGCCTTGGTCGAGGGCAGCGACGCGATCAGGATGTCTGTCTGTGCAGCTACCTCGGAAACAGACTTGGCCCCTTTCCCACCGATTTCGGAAAAAGTCGCGACCGCGGTTGGTAGGACGTCGTAACCGACAACGGAGAAACCCGCATTGAGCAAGTTTTTGCTCATCGCGGACCCCATGATCCCCAGGCCGATCATCCCGACGGTTTGCTTCTTCTGCTCAGACACAGTGTCCATCCACTTCCAACTTCAGCCCTTCTGGCCCGACCAGTAGGCGGGCAACTCTGTACAATCGCGTCCACCCCAGCCATCGCGGCTCGCCTGGTCGTATACGGCGAGCGTGCGTTCGGCCAGCGGCAGATCGAAGCCGCGGGCGCGCGCTTCGGCCAGCATTGTGCGCAAGTCCTTACGGATGCCATCGCAGTCGAACGTGGCCGAGCCGGGTTCTTTAGCGCTCAGCGCGGCGGCAACGGCGGCGCCGCGCGCCTTCAATACGTTGGGCCCGCCAGAGGTGTCCGCAAACAACTCGACGAGCCAGCTCGTATCGCCTCCGAGATGTCGGCACAGGGCGTATGCCTCACCCATGGCCTGCCAGAAGACCGCGAGGGGCAGGTTGATTGCGAGCTTCATGCTGGCACCTGCGCCCGCCGGCCCGACGTGGTCGACGCGGCGGCAAAGCTGATCGAGGATCGGCTT
>JAXDOO010000420.1:0-2652 GCA_034668865.1 Alphaproteobacteria bacterium | reverse complement strand
GAGGTCACCATGACGGAGCGAATGGGCCGGGGCGCAGCACCGTCGCGGCGGGATTTTCTAAGCGCGACGGGCGCGGCAATCGCCGCCACGGCCCTGTCACCCAGCAACGCCGCAGCGCAACCTCGCGCAAAGCATCGGCGGGTGAATGTCTCGAGTCCGGAGGCCGGCCCGGTTCTGGAGAGCTACAAGAAGGCAATTCGCAAGATGCTGGACTTGCCGCCGAGCGATGCGCGCAACTGGTATCGCAATGCGGTGGTCCACGCGCTTGACTGTCCGCATGGCAATTGGTGGTTCCTTGTCTGGCACCGCGGATATATCGGCTGGTTCGAGCAGATTTGCCGCGAGCTGAGCGAGGATCCGCAATTCGCCTTGCCGTACTGGGATTGGTCGGAAAATCGCGATTCGACGCAACCTTTTGCGCCGCGCGTTCCTGCCGTCATGTTCGATGACGTGTTGACGCCGACTCACTCCGACTTTATCGGCACATTCGATGAATTCAGAAAGAAGTTCGAGGATGTCGTTGCGAAAGCGGACTACTGGAAGGTTTCCAGCCCCTTCGATGAAAGCAGCCAGTATGGACAACTCCTTGTGCGGGGCATCCGCTTTCCCGCGGATCTATGGTTCGACATCATCAATGATCCGCGCGGTGTGTTTTTCTTCGATCGCGCCAACGCGCGCGGATTGACGAAAGACAATCCGTTCCTGGACGAGAGGACCAAGACCGCCGTATCGCTCGCCACGCTGACCGCGGCGCTACGTCCGACCGACTTCCTCACCTTCGGCAGTCCAAAGACGTCGGCCCACAGCGGGCTTACCGGATTTGGCGTGCTTGAAGGCCAGCCGCACAACCGGGTCCACAACAATGTTGGCGGCATCATCACCACGACGGGGCCGGACGGCAGACCGGTAACCACCTTCGGCAAAGGCTTCATGCAGGCCAATCTCTCGCCAGTCGATCCTCTGTTTTTCCTGCACCACGCGAATATCGATCGCATCTGGGACATTTGGACCCGCAAGCAGCAGCGGCTCGGATTGCCGATACTGCCCGATGGTTACCTGTTGGCGCCGGGCGGGGCCCCTGCGCCGGGCACGGACTATTTCAACTGGTCGCGGGAACCGTTCCCCTTTTTCATTGATGCGAAGGGGCAGCCGGCGAGCAAAAAAACCGCGCGCGACTACGAGTCGATCGGGGACTTCAATTACGAGTATCAACCGGGATCGGGCGAAAGCGTGGTGCCGCCGCAGACCGTATCGGCGCCGTCGCTTGCCGTGCGCGGGCCGGCTCCGCGCTTCAGCGCGCAGATTGGAAATCCGACCGCCACGAGATCAGCTCCAGCAAGCGGCATCGTCGCGCTTCCGCCCGCACTGCTTCAAGCCGCAGAGGGCCCGGACGCTCCGGTGCTCCTCGCCAAGATCACCCTCGCGCTTCCGCCGCTGGTGCATTCCGGCGATCTTGCGGTCGTGGTTGACGCCCCAGGCGGCGCTTCTGGTGGTGGAAACACGATTCCGCTCTCGATGTTTGGCCATCACACGGTGCATGCCCCGGTGACCTTTACGGTTCCGCTTGGCGCACCGATTGCGGCGTTGCGTGCCAACAACCGCTTAGGCACCAACACCCTCAATTTCAGCGTCGCGCAGCCGGCGGCGACCGCCGCGATGTCGATGGACGCGCACGGGGCTGATGTGAACATTGAGGTTCTTTCCATCGTGGTGGAAGCGCATTAGCGGATGGCGTGCAAGCGGATAGCCGTCGCCCTGCTTCTCGCGTTCAGTTCGTTTACTCTTGGCGCGGTCGCGCGCGGCCAGTCCCAACCGGCCGTGATTGAATTGTCTCTTCCGCGCAGACCCGCGCCCGGAGAAGATGTCTGGTTGCAACTTCGCGTCGGGCCGTTACCCCGCGGCACTGAAATTCGCGTCAGCACAGTGGACGGCGTTCTGGTCGGTACCGCCAGCCCATTTGGAGCTCCACAAAGCCAGGGCCCTGCGACCTACACGATACCCCTGCCGAAAACCGCGATCGTAGCCGGGAGCGTGAGACTGCACGTCGATGTTGATCAGGCGGGAGCGCCCAGCCGGCCACTGCGGACGGGCGAAGTCGAGGCAACCCTTTTGTTCGTGCCGGGCGGGACCTAGTGGTCCGCATCACACGCATGTTTGCATCGGTCCTGATCGCCAACCGCGGTGAAATCGCCTGCCGCATTGCCCGGACGGCTCGGCGGCTCCGGATGCGCACCATCGCGGTCTATTCCGAGGCCGATCAAAACGCCCTGCATGTGCGGCTGTGTGATGAGGCGCACCTGATCGGTCCCGCGCCCGCGCGCGAAAGCTACCTGCGTATCGACACACTTATTGAAGTCGCACGCCGGACCGGCGCCGAATGCGTGCATCCCGGCTACGGCTTTCTCTCCGAGAACGCGGAGTTCGCACAAGCCTGCGCCGAGGCCGGACCGATTTTTGTCGGCCCCCCGCCGGATGCCATGCGCTCGATGGGTCTCAAAGACCGGGCCAAGGCATTGATGGAGAAGGCTGGAGTGCCGGTGGTGCCCGGCTATTACGGCGAGCGGCAGGAGCCGAAATTCCTCAAACAAAAGGCCTATGAGCTCGGCTACCCGGTGCTGATCAAGGCGGTAGCCGGCGGCGGCGGCAAAGGAA
>JAXDOO010000419.1:0-4195 GCA_034668865.1 Alphaproteobacteria bacterium | reverse complement strand
GTCAAGCTTGGCCTCGATGCGCGCGACCGCGGCATCGTCGAGCATCACCTGAGTTCCGCGCATGGACTGTTCATCGTCACCGGCCCGACCGGCAGCGGCAAGACCACGACGCTGGCTTCGGCGCTCTCACGGCTGAACGCCCCCTATCGCAAGATCCTCACCATCGAGGATCCGATCGAATATGAAATCCAGGGCGTAAACCAGACGCAGGTGAAGCCCGCCATCGGGCTCACCTTCGCGACCGCGCTGCGCTCCTTCCTGCGCCAAGACCCGGACGTGATCATGGTCGGCGAAATGCGCGACGGCGAGACCGCCAAGATCGGCATTCAAGCCTCCCTTACCGGCCATCTGGTGCTGACTACCCTGCACACCAACACCGCCGCGGCGGCGGTGACCCGCCTGGTGGACATGGGTGTCGAGCCTTTCCTGCTCGCATCGACCGTGCGCTGCATCATCGGCCAGCGGCTGGTGCGTGTACTGTGCCCCGATTGCCGCAAGACGACGCCGCTTACCTACGAGGCGGTTGCGCGCGAGCCGCGCTACGTCGTCCTCGGATTGCGTTTGGGCGACAGGGTCGGAGAAGCAGTCGGCTGCGACCGCTGCTCCGGCACCGGCTATAAGGGCCGGGTCGGCGTCTTCGAGGCGCTCGAGGTCACCGAGGAGATCGCCCGCTTGATCGGCACCGGCGCGTCCGAAGCGGCGATCGAGGCTAAAGCCAAGGCGGACGGCATGACCAACATGATCGAAGACGGCGTCGCAAAATGCCGCGCGGGCCTGACCTCGATCGAAGAAATCCTGCGGGTCACAGCGAGCCGCTGACAATGCCCACCTTCAGTTACAAGGCCTTGGATTCCGACGGCTCCTTTGTTGTCGGCGAGATCGAAGCGCCTGATAGGCGTGATGTCACCCGCCGGCTGGAGCGACTCGGCTATGTGGCTCTCGACACCGGCGCCGCCAAGCAGCCCGAAGCGACGCAGCGGCTCTTCTCCTTGCAGCGCTCGGTCGGCCAGCGCGAAATCACGGTTTACCTGCGCGAGCTTTCGCTGGTGCTGCGCGCCGGCCTCACGCTTGACGACGCCTTGCTGCTGCTGGCCGGCGAGGAGCGGCGCGGGCTTGCCGTCGTCTCGCGCGACCTGCGTGCCGCGATCAGCGGCGGTCAAAGCTTTGCCGATGCGCTGAAGCGGCATCCGAAACTGTTCGGGGCAGACCTGATCGCGATGGTGCGGGTGGCGGAAGCCTCCGGCAATCTCGACAAGATACTGGAATCGGTCGGCGAGGAACGGCTGCGCACCGAGCGCCTGCTCGACAAGATTTCCTCCTCTCTGCGCTATCCGGCGGTGCTGTTAGTCGTGGCCTTGTCGGTATTGGTTTTCTTCCTGGTGGTGGTGGTGCCACAATTCGCCGGCGTGCTGCGGGATTTCGGCCAGGAACTGACCGGCCTTGTCGGTGGCGTTCTCGCCGCTTCGGATTTCTTCGTGAACAACGGCGAGGTGCTGGCCGTCACACTGCTGGTCATCCTGATCGCGGCTTTCTTCACCTTCCGCCGGCCGCAGGCGCGTAAATTCGCCTTCCGCCACTTGAGCCGGATGCCTGGCCTGCGCGGCATCCTGCTATTACGGTCCACAGTAATGTTCTGCTCCAGCCTGAGTACCCTGCTCGGCCATGGCGTCACGCTGACCTCAGCGTTGCGCGTGATGGCGGACAGCGCTGGTGCCTTCAGCGGCGATCTCGACCGGGTGGTCGAGGGGGTACGGCGCGGCGGCCGGCTGGTGGATAGTCTCGCCGAGGTCGGATATTTGCCGCCTTTGGCGCTGAAGATGCTGCGCGTCGGCGAGGAATCCGGCGAACTCGCCGTCGTGGCGCGACGGACAGCAGATTTCTATGAGGCCAAGCTGTCGGACCGGCTGGACCGCCTGTCGGGGGTTGTCGGCCCGGCCGCGATCGTCGGCATCGCTGCCATCGTTGGCGGCCTGATCGTCTCAATTTTGTCGGCGCTGTTGAGCGTGAATCAGCTCATCGGCTGAACGGGGAGATAAGCGTGACTACGAGGCGTGAAGTGGAAAACAAAAAGCACTCATACCGCTGGCTGCGGGGCTCGCCGGGCTTCACTCTGATCGAGATGCTCGTCGTGCTCGTGATCATCGGCTTAATTATGGGCCTGGTCGGTCCGCGCGTGCTCAACTATCTCACTGACGCACGTATCAAAGCGGCCCGCCTGCAGATCGAGGCGCTGACTAGCTCGCTCGATCTCTATTTTCTCGATACCGGCCGATATCCCGCTTCGAGCGAAGGTCTCACTGCGCTGGTTCGGCGGCCGGGAAATGTCACCACGTGGAATGGGCCTTACATCAAGGGCGACACGCTGCCGCTCGATCCCTGGGGCAATCCTTACGTCTATCGCTCGCCCGGGGAGCGCGCGAATTATGAGATCATCTCGCTCGGCTCCGACGGCCGCGATGGGGGAACTGGCAATGCCGCCGATATCAAGGTTTCCGGCCGCTAGCACAAGGCGGAAACGTCGTTCGTCGCAGGCGGGCATAATCCTGCTCGACGTTGTGCTAACGCTCGCAATCTTCGGGCTTATGGCACTGTTGGTGCTTCCTTCGCTGCCGCGCGGCACCACGCCTTCGCGACAAGGAGCCTACGCAGCGCAGATCGCCGCCTTGATGAAGAACGACCGCACTGCAGCCGCACGCCAAGGACGCGAAATCGCGACCCGCGTCGACGTTACCAACCGCCGTGTTTTTAGCGGCTCCGCCGACACCACCGTTACATTGCCCTCAGACGTAAAGCTCGACGTGATCGCCAGCCAGCTTTGTGCTGACCAACCCGGCCGTTTCGCCATCAGATTCGCGCCGGACGGCCGGTCCTGCGGCGCCATCGTGCACGTCGCCAAAGGCGAGCTGGACTGGCGCATCCGGGTCAATTGGCTCACCGGTATGATTGACATCGTGGCTCCCGGCCGTGGCTAGCAAAAACAATCGCGGCTTCGTGTTGATTGAGGTCCTGGTCGCGGTCGCGGTCGCGGGCGTGCTCCTGGTGGCGCTGTCGCGCTCCTTCGTCAGCACGTGGTTCGGCATCAGCACGGTACGCGAGGAGGCCGAGGCCATGCTGATCGCGCGCACGCTGATCAGTGCCGTGACCCCGCGCGAGAAGGCATCGGAAATCGTCCAGCAGGGAAGTATCGGACGCTATAAATGGGCGCTGGAAGTCAAGAGAGCGCCTATGGTCGCGCCTGAAGCCGCCATGGCCGCGCCTGAAGCCGCCAATGAAACCGCCTTTCCTTGGACGCTCTATCGCGTCGGTGTTGTCATCACGGCCCCCAACGGACGGAGGACCAGCGTTGAAACCAGCCGCCTCAGCCGCCCGTAATAATCCGCGCGCGGGCTTCACTTTGCTCGAGACGCTGGCGGCGCTCGCCATCGCGGCTGCGGCTTTTGCGGTGATCGTCGATTTTTCCATGCGGACCCTGCGCAACTGGCACCGTGGCGATCAGGCGATCGCGGCGATGGAAATGATCACCCGTGGCATCGGCCGCCTGCAGATGGACCTGGCCGTTTCGCTGCCGATGAGCGTGCCCGGCGGCGACGGTGCTGCGGTGCTGTTCAAGGGCGACGCCAATGGGCTGGTTTTCGCTGCGGCGACCGGCTTTGGCACCGGCAATCGTGGCGTCGAATTGATTTCGGTCTCTGCGTTTCAGGACCGCGAGGACATCGCGCTGATCCGTAACCGTGGGCCGGTCGCCTTTCCGCAGCCAGAATTGGGCGATCCGGTCGTGCTGATGCGCGGGCGGATGCGGGTGCGCTTCAGCTATCGCGATAACAACGGCAAGACCGCACCGACCTGGATCGAGCAGCCCGAGCTACCGGCCGCCGTGGCGATCGAGATTTTTGGCGCACAAGGCAATCCGATCCTTCCCGTTCCGGCTCTGATCACGCTGCCGCAGAACTACAGTGTCGAATGCTTCAATCCGCCAAGCGACAAGGCCAATATTCAGGTGCGTTGCACGCAGGAGAATAACGAGCAGGATGCCGATCCGGATAACCAGTCCCAGCCTGGGCAGAGGCGGGAATGAGCATGAATAACCCAACCAATCGCGGCTCAATGCTCGTCCTCGTGCTATTCCTCGCGGGCATGCTGAGCGTATTTGCCGCCGTGGCTGCGTCGGCGATGCGCGCGGCGCAAAACTCCAGCC
>JAXDOO010000418.1:0-4482 GCA_034668865.1 Alphaproteobacteria bacterium | reverse complement strand
TTCAGCAGCCTTGGCGTCATTCATCGAGACGCCGAGGCCGTTGGCATAGAGCTCCGCCAGCAACGCCATCGCTTTCGGATCGTTGTTTTCCTCCATCCGCTTGGTGGCTTCGACCAGGGCGGTGAGATAATTCCCGCGCTGATAGGCGCCATAGGCGACGTCGCCCTCCGGCGGCGGGCTTGGCGTCGGCGTTGCCATGCTTTTCGGCGCGGGCTTGGCCGGTGGCTTGGTCTGCGCCTGCGCGGGCATGACAAGCCATGCAGCGAACAGAACGGCGAGAAGGCGCGCGCTCATTTCGCGGCTTCCTTTTGCTGCAGCCGCTGCGCCGCATCGCTTACAGCGGCGGCAGGACCGCGCGGGTCACTCCAGACAAAATCCGCCACCGCAACAAAATCGGCGCCGGCCGCGGCCAGGACGGCAACCTCCTCGAGGCTTGTCGCATAGGCGACGCAGGGCGGCTGGAAAACTTCCGCCCACCAGGATACGCGTTTCTCGATGGCGCTCAGGCTGGCACGCTCACCGTTGAGATCCGGTTCGCCGAACAGAACGTAATCGGCGTCCGCTTCCGCGGCGAGCATGGCATCATGGCGCGTGATCATGCCGCCGGCCCCGGCGATACGATCGGGCTTTAGCCGCTCAATTGCACCTTGCAATGCATGGATTCCGGTCAGATGCGCACCGTCGGCGCCTGCGCGTCCGACGAGATCTACGTTGCCGTCCAGCACAAGGGCTGCGCCGGCGCGCTGGGCAAGTGGCGCCAGCAGCTTGATGCGGCCCACCAGCTCGGATTCGCGGTCTGGTTCGAGCCGTAGCAGCACCGCAGCGATATCCGCCGCAGCCAGCGTGGGCTCAAGCGCGCGCGCGAAAGCCGCCGCGTCCTTGACCGGCGGCGTCACCAGATAAAGGCGCGGGGCAGGGCGCTCGCTTTCCGTTGGAGCTTTCGATGCCATGGCGCCCCCTATGCTAGCGCAATCCGGCGGTAGTTTGACTGGCTGGCCGTGGTTCGGCTGGCTTACTTGGCCTGCCACCTGCGCTCGGCCCAATCCAGGACGCGCACCAGCGCGGGCTGCAGGGGCGGCAAGTCCTTTGCGATCACGATGAAGCCGAGCGGAATCATCCAAAACCCCAGTATCGGCAGAAAGCCGACAATTCCAGCGAGGATCAGGAAAATTCCGAGTGGAAGGCGGAGCCAGCGCGAATTGGGCTGGCGAAGCCAACGGACGAATTTGGCGGCCCATCCCGGCAGCCTGCCCTCAAGACGTTCCAGATGCTCGTCGAGGTCTTGCTCGTGCTTGCGGCTCATGCGCGGTAACTCAATGCTGCGCATTGCGTTCCTTCAAGCCTGGCTTTCCGAGGTTTGACTATCGGGGATCAACGGCTGAAATTGCCCGTCGCAACACAACGCCGTAGCGAGGAAATTTCATGCGCTTGCTTTCCAATCTGCTGACAAAATTCATCAAGAAAGGAAGCCTGCGCTTTTACGACGCTGAGGGGCAATTACATGTGTTCGGCGGGCAGCAGCCGGGGCCGACCGTGACCGCTCGCCTGCACGATCGCGCGCTGGAGAAGAAGCTCTTCGTCAATCCGGAGCTTTACGCGGCCGAAGCCTATATGGACGGCAAACTCACCTTCGAGGAGGGCAGCGGCGTCCATGATTTTCTGATGCTGTTCTCGGTCAATCGCTCCGCGCTCTACAGCTATGGCTCGCAGAAGGTGATGCGCAAGCTCTGGCGCGCGTTGCGGCGCTGGCATCAGGCCAATCCGATCGGGGAAGCGGCCAAACATGCGCGGCATCATTACGACATATCGAGCGAGCTCTACCGGCTCTTCCTCGACAAGGACATGCAATATTCCTGCGCCTATTTCCGCAATCCGGAACATGAGACACTAGAGCAGGCGCAGCGCAACAAGCTCATTCACGCCGCCGCCAAGCTGCAGTTGAAACCCGGCATGACGGTCGCTGAGATCGGATCGGGCTGGGGCGGCTTCGCCATCCATCTCGCGCGCGAGACCGGCGCGCATGTCACCGCGATCAACGTCTCGCCCGAGCAGCTGAAGGTGTCGCGCGAGCGCGCACAGGAGGCGGGCGTCGCCGATCGGGTGGAATTCCGCGAGCTCGACTACCGCAAGCTGGATGGAAAGTTCGACCGCGTGGTCTCGGTGGGGATGATGGAGCATGTCGGCATCGGCCATCTCGACGAGTATTTTTGGACAGTGCGCGACCTGCTGAAGGATGACGGCTACGCCTTCATCCACTGCATCGGTCGCATGTCGGTGCCGGGTACCACCGGGCCGTTCATCCGCAAATATATTTTCCCGGGAGCTTACGTGCCGTCGCTGTCGGAAGTCTTTGCTTCCACCGAGCGCAACGGATTATGGGTGGCCGACAACGAAATCCTGCGGCTGCACTATTATTACACCTGCCAGCATTGGCGAAAACGCTTCGCGGCCAACCGCGAAGCGGCCAAGCGCATCTATGACGAGCGCTTCTGCCGCATGTGGGAATGGTATCTCTCCGCCGTGGAGCTGGAATTCCTGCACGGCTCGCACATGGTGTTCCAGCTCCTGCTGGCGAAGACGCGCGACGCGGTCCCGATCACGCGCGACTTCATGTTTGACGCCGAGCGCGCTGCGCAGGCGAAAACTAACTAGCGCGCAGTCATCGGCTTGTCGCCGGTCAGCCCGATTGATTTATTGTTGCGCGTGATCTTTGCCGAAGCTGACTTCCACTTTTCTGGATCACGCGCTAGGCGGCCTTCTTCTCTAGATTCTTCTGCCATTTGCCGAGCGCAGCGAGGCCGTTCATCTCGGCGCGATGCGCGAAGGCGCGTTGCGCGGCAGCGACGTTCTCGGCTTTGCCCTTCCAGGTCTGCTGCACCGCATGTTGCAGCGCGCGGCCGTAGGAGAAGGTCAGTTTCCAGGGCAGGTTGCCGATCTTGTTCATGGCATCCAGATGCGCGGTCGCCTCCTCGTCCGATTGGCCGCCCGACAGGAAGGCGATGCCCGGCACGGCGCCCGGCACACACGCCTTCAAGAGCTTCACGGTTTTTTCCGCGACTTCCTGCGCCGAGCTTTGCTTGCCGCTCTTCTTGCCCGGCACCACCATGTTGGGCTTCAGCACGATGCCTTCGAGCGGAACCTTCTGATAGTAGAGCTCCTGGAACGTCTCCTTCAGTACGAACTCCGTCACCATGTAGCAGGTGTCGATATCGTGCCCACCGTCCATCAACACTTCCGGCTCGACGATCGGCACGATGTCTTCCTGCTGGCATAGCGCGGCATAGCGCGCGAGCGCATGACCGTTGGCGCGGATATTGGCATAGCTCGGGATGCCCTGGCCGATGTCGTAAACCGCGCGCCACTTGGCGAAGCGGGCGCCGAGCTTGCGATATTCCGCGAGCCGCTCGCCGAGCCCGTCCAGCCCTTCGGTGACCACCTCGCCTGGGCAATAAGGCTGCGGCTTGGTCCCTTTATCGACCTTGATGCCGGGGATCGATCCGGCCTGCTCGATGACCTTGACCAACGGCGTGCCGTCCTTCGCTTTTTGCCGGATGGTTTCGTCATAAAGGATGACGCCGGAGATGTATTTCGACATGGCCTCTTTCGACCGGAACATCAGCTCGCGGTAGTCGCGGCGGTTATCCTCAGTAGATTCCACGCCGATGGCGTCGAAGCGCTTTTTGATCGTGCCTGAGGACTCGTCAGCGGCGAGAATCCCCTTACCGGGAGCGACCATGGCCTGGGCGATTTTGTTCAACTCGGCGAGATTCATCGGTTCCTCCTTGTCGTCCCGGACGCAGCGCAGCGCGAAGCGGTGCGCTGACGTCGGGGATCAATTATCTGGGCGATCCCGGGCCTGCGGTGCAGCATTGCAGGCTGCGCCCTGCCCGGGATGACACCGAACGACGTTCGGCGTCATTTTACCCTCAACGCCTCCACCCCCGGCAAGGGTTTGCCTTCCATCCATTCCAGGAAGGCCCCACCCGCGGTGGAGACATAGGTAAAGCGATCCGCCGCGCCAGCGGCATTGAGTGCAGCCACGGTATCGCCGCCGCCCGCGACGGAAACGAGCTTGCCGGCCCCCGTCAATTCGGCCGCGGCCTCTGCCGCCTCCACCGTCCCGGTATCGAAGGGTTCCATCTCGAAGGCCCCGAAAGGACCGTTCCAGACCAGCGTCCTGCTGCGCGCCAACACGGAGGCGACTTGCTCGATACTGCGCGGGCCGATGTCGAGGATCATCTCGTCGTCCGCGACCCCGGCCACGTCGACGACGCGCGAGGGCGCATGCGCTTCGAACTTGCGTGCCACCACCGCGTCCACCGGCAGCAGGATTTCGCGCTTGTCCGCTTTGGCCTTGGCGAGGATTTCCTGCGCGGTCGGCACGAGTTCCCGCTCAACCAGCGATTTTCCGACGCCGCGCCCTTGCGCGAGCAGAAAGGTGTTTGCCATGGCCCCGCCGATGATCAGCACATCCACCTTTTT
>JAXDOO010000417.1:0-6067 GCA_034668865.1 Alphaproteobacteria bacterium | reverse complement strand
AAAATCTTGTGCATGGGCGGATGGCCTTTGAAGGATGGCCGCAAACACTACCCTCGCGGCGCGCTGGAGGCAAATTCAGGGTATGGAGCCAGCGATTCGTTGCTCTCCTGTCGCACGGATCGGCACTTCCAAGTGTCGGACGTGCCTCCGGGCATACCCCCGCCGGAGCGCCTTCCCCGGCACATCTGCGCGTTTATCGAGACGACGGCCTCGCGACCAGTACCTTCTTCAGGCGCTCTTCCATGCGTTGGGCCTCGTCCGACAAATGCGATACGAAATCCTCGACCAGCAAGGGGATGGGTCGATTGACGGGCCTGATGATATTCACCAGGAACGGAACCTCGGGCCGGAACGGACGCAGGACGATCCCGCCGGAGTCGTACGACGTTGATGCAGAAAACGGATCGACCACGCTGATCCCGGCGCCTTCCGCGACCAGCAGGCAAGCGGCTGCAAAATTGTTCGTCTCGATTGCGACCTTTCGGCCGATGTTCGCTTCGACAAAGGCCCGATCGATCAGATAGCGGAAGGTCGGCTCGCGTCCCATCGAAATGACGCGCTCCTCGGCGAAATCGGCCGGCCGAATGACGCTTTTATGGGCCAAGCGATGGTTTTGCGGCAAGACGCAGACCGCGTTGGAACTTCCCCTGAACCGTGTCGATATCGTTCCCGTGGCGACGGATCCGCCTTCCGGAACGAAGCCGATGTCGAGCGATTGCGCCGCCACCCATTCGTTGACGTAGCCCGCTTCCCGCACAATGAGAGTGACGCCTACCTGCGGCCGGCTTGCGACAAAACTCGCGATGGCCCTGGGAAAGAAGCTCATGCCGAGAGACGGGATCGCGGCGACGCGGATGTGCCCGCTGTGGCCGCGCGCCAGGTTCCGCGCGCTGCGTCCCACCTCATCGACGGCTTGCACGACTTTTTCGACGTCATGCATGAGCGCATGCGCCTCACGCCGCGGAATCAACCGCCCGCGGACGCGGTCGAACAGCTTCAGCTTGGTATTGATCTCCAATTGGGCAATGAGCTTGCTGATCGTGGGCTGGGTGACGCGCAACAGATCCGCGGCGGCCGTCACGGAACCCGCAAGCATGACTGTCCGAAAGGCCTCGATTTGTCGAAGATTCATATCGGCCCCAGCGAAAATCTTCCTATGCCGAAGACGGGGCTGCCGCCGATATCCCTGCCGAGAAATCGTGCCTCTCCCCCGCCGGACGGCCGCTTCAGCACGCCGGAAAACGGGTTCGGCGTCAATTCCATTTTGGAATAGGTCACGTTATTTCCCGACTTTGACATAACCCTTCGCGGGGCCGACGATGACCCCGAAATAGTTATAAAAGAGAGGGTGCCTATGAGCGCGACCGCGGTTTCGGATATCTCTGTTACGCCCTTATCGCCGGTTGTGGGCGCGAAGATTAATGGAGTCGACTGGAGCACTCAGATCGATGAATCGACCCGCAAGGACGTGCTCGACGCCTTCCACAAATACTGCGTCCTTTGCTTCCCCGATCAGAACATCTCGGATGACGACCAGCGCCGCTTCGCCAACGTCTTCGGCAAGGCGGATGCCAAGCTGCGTCGGCCGTCGCATACCTCGAACGCGGCACCGCAAAGCAGCCTGATGCTGATCACAAATATCCGCGAGAACGGGCAGCCGATCGGGCACCTGCCCGACGGCGAAATGCATTTCCATGCCGACGGCGCGCATCGCGAGGTGCCCTACCGGGCGACAACCCTCTTCGCCATCAAGGTGTCCTCGCGCGGCGGCGAGACATTGTTCGCCAATCTTCAGAAGGCCTATGACGCGCTGCCGGAATCGATGCAGCGCCGGCTCGAGGGTCTGAAAACCGAAGTGGGCTATGAATACGATACGACCACGCGGGAGGCTCACGCCGAAAAAGGTTATAACAGGCCGCCCGCCATCCATTCCCTCGTCAAGACGCACCCGGTGTCAGGACGTAAGTCGCTCTTCCTCGGCCGCCTGATGACGCGGAAGGTCATCGGTCTCGATCCCGCCGAGAGCGAAGCCCTGCTCGCGGAGCTGTTCGACCATGCCGAGAAACCCGAGTTTGTCTATGCGCACCGCTGGACGCCGGGAGACCTGCTGATCTGGGACAACCGCGCGGTCAATCACGCGCGGGCGGACTTTCCCAGAGAGGAGATCAGGCTCCTGCGGCGCTGTGCCGTCGACGAACCGAATTGACACTAACCAGGCATAACGCTTGGCTCTCGCCTCGGCTCACTGATTTACGGGCAGCGGCCATTCAGGTTGACAGTCAATAAGGCGACGACGACGCCACGGGAGGACATCAATGAATCGCATCGTTATTGCAGCCTTCGCCCTCGCCGGCATGATGGCGCCCCTCGCGCATGCGCAGGAGCCGATCTCCTTCGCCGATAGCCCGCCGACGATGATCATCGGACATAACCCGGGCGGTGGCACCGACATCACCGGCCGGCTTATCGCTATGCATATCGGCAAGCATCTGCCCGGTAAGCCGAACGTCATCGTGCAGAACCAGCCCGGTGCGGAAGGCATGGTCTCGCTCAACCACCTCGTGAACAGGACCAAGCCCGACGGCAAGACCATCATCATGGGCGCCAATATCCAGGTCGAGCCCGCCAACTACCGCAAGCCGCAGGCGCAATACGACCCCGCCACCTTCCACTATTTCGGCGGCGTCGGTCGCGGAGGCACGGTGGTGATCATCAATAAAGAGGCCGAGCCGCGCCTGAACGACAAGAGCAAGCCGCCGGTCATCATGGGATCCATCGGCGGCATGCCGCGCACAGGCATGACCATCACCGCCTGGGGCATCGAGCATCTCGGCTGGAATGCGAAGTGGGTCGTCGGCTATCCCGGCACCAACGAGGTCATGCTGGCGCTCGACCGCGGCGAGATCGACATGACCTCGACCGGCAACATGGTGCTCATCAAGAAAGCCTTGGATTCTGGTAAGTTCAAGATCCTCGTGCAGTCCGGCACGCTTGAGGATGGCGTGCACAAGCCGAGAAGCGAGTTCCCGGACGTTCCGGTCTTCCCCAACATGATGCAAGGCAAGATCAAGGATCCGGTGGCGAAGGCCGCCTTCGACTACTGGCTATCCAGCACCCAGCTGGACAAATGGGTCGGACTGATCGGCGGCACACCGAAGCCGATCGTGGACATGTATCGCAAGGCTTTCCTGGACATGTCGAAGGATCCCGAATTCATGGCCCTGGGCAAGAAAAACACGGAAGACTTCACCCCTATGCCGGGGCAGGACATCGAAGCTTCAGTAAAGGTGCTGACGTCGACTCCGCAGGAGTCGCTCGATTATATGGGCAAGATGCTGCGCAAGCAGGGAATCGACGTCAAGCAGTAAGGACGCTCCGCGCGTCCATACAAGACTGCCTGCCCACCATCGAGGGATCGACATGCGAGACTGCCGCGCGGCCGTGATCACGGCTCACAACCAGCCGCTCGAGATACAGCGCGTGCCGATCCCCCAGCTCGAACCGGGCGCGCTGCTGGTGCGCATCGTCGCCTCGACATTATGCGGCACGGACGTGCATCGCTGGCAGAGCCGGCTCGCCAAGGGCGACAGCTTGCCGATCATCACCGGGCATGAGCCTTGCGGGATCATCGAGGAGATCGCCGGGGATCGGAGGGACATACTCGGCGATCCCGTACGCCCGGGCGACCGGATCGTCTGGAGCTATGTCTCCTGCGGTTCCTGCTATTACTGCAGCGTGACGATGCAGTCCTGCATGTGCATCAACCGCGCATCCTGGGGACACCATCGCGTCGACCAGTTCCCCCATCTCCTCGGGAGCTGCGCGGAATACATGTATGTCCCGGCCTCCTGCCTGCTCATCAGGGTGCCAGACGAGGTGAGTTCGGCCTCGGCGGCGGCGGCGGCCTGTGCCTATCGCACCGTGATGCATGGCTTCGATCGCCTCGGCGCGATCAAGAGCCACGAGAGCGTGGTCATTCAGGGCAGCGGGCCACTCGGCAACTTCGCCGCCGCGGTGGCCAAAGACCATGGCGCAAAGAAGGTGCTGGTTGTCGGCGCACCGGCCAACCGCCTCAAGGTCTCCAAAGAGATGGGTGCCGATGCCGTCCTGAACCTGGAGGAAGTCACTGACGTGGGCGATCGCGTCGCCTGGGTGCGCGAGCAGACCGGAGGCCGCGGCGCCGATGTGGTCATCCAGGCCGCGCTAAATACCGCCATCCCGGAAGGGCTGCGGATGCTTCGGCCCGGCGGCCGCTATGTCAGCATCGGGAACGGCGGCAAGATCTCGATCCCCGCGGAGTTGCTGCCCGGCGAGCTGACCTTTCTCACCGTGCGCTCGGGCGAGCCGCGGCATTGGCTGCAGGCCATCGACTTCCTGGCCTCCCGCAAGGATCGCTTCCCTTTCGAGTTGATGATCAGCAAGAGCTATTCGCTCGAGCAGGTCAACGAGGCCATGCAGGCCATGGCCAACCTCAGCGTCGTGAAGGCAGTCATCAACTTTCAGTAGGTCGCCGGCGCGCGCACTAGCCGGTGCAATTAGATCGCCGACGTCCCGGCAGTCCTCGAGATCCTTCAGGACGCCCCGCTCAACAGACCGCGCTGCCGGCTATCTTCTTTATGAAATCGATTGCTTGTCCGGCGTATCAGCTAACGCTTTGATCGCCGCTAACACGCTGACTGAGCTCTAATTGCAAAATCTTCGCTCAGGTGGCGAGCTTTCACTTCATCCATCAGTCCAGCTCCCAATTGACAGCATACGGATCATTTGCCTACTTTCAATTACACGTCCAAGCTGAAGAGTGGAGATCCAAGGCGATCATCTGCCGGTGACGAGGGAAGAAAACATGAGCCTGGCAAACTCGAACGAAGCCGCACTTGATCTCAGGGTTTTCCTAGACCGTCTGAAGGGCACGAACGAACTGCGTACCATCAATGGGGCCCACTGGGACCTAGAGATCGGCGCTCTGACGGAAATGTTTGCTGAACAGTCAGCGCCCCCTGCGCTCTTGTTCGATGATATTGCAGGCTATCCTCGCGGCTATCGCGTTATAAGCAATATTCTTTTCACCCCACATCGAGAAGCGCTCGCTCTTGGACTTCCGCCCGACGTACGTGGCATTGAGATCGTCAGATGGGTCCAGCAACGTCTCGAGACCCTGAAAAGCATCCCGCCGAAGGAGGTGCAGGATGCACCCGTAATGGAAAACGTGCTGCTCGGCGACGAAGTAAACGTACTAAAATTTCCTTCCCCAAAGTGGCATGCGAACGACGGCGGTCGCTACATTGGAACTTTTGATGCGGTGATTTGCCGCGATCCTGATACGGGTTACGTAAACATAGGCACCTACCGCGTCGAGGTACATGACGAGAAAACGGTCGGCGTGTGGATCGTTCCGGGAAAGCACGGCGACCTCATTGCCAGAAAATACTGGGCCAAGAGTCAGCCGTGTCCGTTCGTGGTCGCCTGCGGGCTTCCACCGTCGTTTATTCTCGCGAGCGCGGTGGGCATTCCCTGGACTCTCGGCGAATACGATTTCCTCGGCGGGCTACTAAATGAACCAGTGCCGATTGTTAACGGGCAACTTACCGGACTGCCGATGCCCGCGCACGCCGAAATTGTGTTTGAAGGTTTTGCGCCGCCTCCAGATCAGGAAAGCCACCCGGAGGGTCCGTTCGGCGAATGGCCGGGATACTACGCATCGGAAAGACTCCCTGCCCCAGTCATCAATGTAAAGGCCATCTATCACCGCAACGATCCGATCATCACCGGCGAGCCCCCTCTCAAAACGTACTTGAACGGGCAGGTTCACAAGTACATGCGCGCCGCGAACATATGGTCTACCTTGCAGCGGGCCGGCGTTCCGGACGTCAAGGGCGTATGGTTTCCGAGACAAGGGCGCTTCGTTGTTGCGGTTTCGATCAACCAACGATTCACTGGCCACGCCCGCGAGGCCGCTTATGGCGTACTTGCAACACGCGATGGCGGCAGAGATACGCGCATGGTGATCGTCGTCGATGAAGATATCGACATCACCAACACGGACGAATTGCTGTGGGCTGTCTGCACG
>JAXDOO010000416.1:0-3245 GCA_034668865.1 Alphaproteobacteria bacterium | reverse complement strand
TCGGGATTGGGATTACGGACATCCATTGACTGGCTCCGCTTTGACAAATGCAGGTGATCGATCGCAATAGAATCCAACGCGGGGGCGGCGCGATAGTTCCGGGCTTGGAGGGACGTGCGGAACCTGCGCCTGCGCCGCCAGTTGAATCTGCATGAAAGCATGGCACGCCACGCGGAAGTTCTGGCTGGAACTGGTCGCGCTAATGGCTGCGGCTGTTTTGGCATCAGTCCTGGTTGCGCCGGCGCTGGGGCAGAGCACCTCACCCCTCGCATCGGGCTCGCCGCCATGCTCGCCTTCCTTGCCGCCGGGATCACCCGGGACTGCGACGACCGGTGGGGGCGAGCCGCACAATCCGGCAACCCCGCCCGACAATCTCAGCCAGCGTCTGGCGCAATCGGACGGTGTGATCTGTCCGCCCCCCGCCGTCGACCCAGAGATCAGGTTGCCGACGCCGGACGCCGGAAGAACGCCGGTCATCCCGCCGCCCGGCAGCCCGGGCGGCGACCCCAGCATCCGGCCGAAATAGTAGCTTATGAGCCTTTGCCGGCGCTGAAGAAGGCCTTCATATCAGCGCTGAAACTTTTGCGCGGCTCGTCAGCGACATAGAACATGTGACCGCCGGAATAGAGTTTAAGCTGCACGCGCTCCGGTTGCGTGAAGGGCGGCAGATGATCGATGACATAGCGGCTCGCCATATAGGGCGTCACCAGATCCGAATAGCCGTGCGCAATCACAAGTCGGAATGAGGGGTTGAAAGCCAAGAGGACACGCAGATCATCGCCGGCACTCGGCTCGCTGCGGCCACCCTCCCGCCAGTTCCAGTTGCCATTCGCTTCTCCCGATAGCAGCACATAAGTCATGTCGGTATGGAAGCGCAGCTGCTCGCGCGCATAGCCGACGAATGCGCCGGCGTAGGCGCGGGTGAATCCATCCAGCACCGGATCGGGCCCACGGTCACCGCGACTGTCTGGAAAAGGATCGTCGATGCCGAAGGAGCCATCGTAGCGGCTGACCGTCATGCCATTGGCGGAGCGAAGACTCTTTAAGTAGTAATCGCGCAGGAAGCCGCGCGATTTCGCCACATCCTCTTCGGGAATGCCCGTCATCTTCGCCACTTTCGCGTAGAAGATGCGTGCCGCTTCACCTTGCGGCGGAGGGCCGGCGAGCGTGGTGAGATATTCGGTCATCGCAAAGCGCTCCGCCTGCGCCAATGCTTCCTGGCTCATCGCGTTGGTGCGTTCGAGCTCCGCAGCGGCAAGTGACGGCAGATAGAGTGCGGCGCCAAGCGCAAAGCGGTCGCCGCCGAACTGGAAAGCGCCTTCCAGCATAGGCGAGAGCATTACGATTCCGGAGATTGCGACGCCTTGGTCCTGTTGCAGGGCGCGTGCAACCTTGGCGGCGCGGAAGCCGCCATAGCTCTCGCCCAAAAGATATTTTGGCGAGGCGCTGCGGCCGTTCTTGGCGGCGTAAAGCGCGATGACCTTGGCAAAGAAATCCGCGTCGCGCCGCACTCCGCGGAAAGCGTCATTGCCGTCCGGCTTGGCCGCACGCGACCACCCGCTGCCGACCGGGTCTATCATCACGAGGTCGGTAAATTCCAGCCAGGTCTGCGGATTGGAGCGCAGCTGCGCCGTGGCTGCATCGTTGCGGTCGCCGAATCGCAAGATCTGCGGGCCGACCAACCCGAGATGCAGGTAGGCGGAAGCGGCTCCCGGCCCGCCATTGAAACCGAAGGTGAGCGGCCGGGGCGTATCATTGATCCCTTTAGCCACGTAAGCGGTGTAGAACACCGCGGCAGTCTGCTCACCGGACTGGTCATAAAGCGCGAGCGTTCCCGCCGTGGCGGTGTAAGCGAGGGTTTTGCCGTTTGCCAGGTCGATGCTGTGCTCTGTAACGGAATCGCCAGGCAATAGTCGAAGCACGCCAGAGCTCGCTTCGCGGCGCTGCTCGGTTGGCTGCTGTTGCTGCTGTTGCGGTTGCTGCTCCTGCCGTTGCGGCGGATTGCTGCCGGCTCGTCCTTGCCGCTGCTGCGCCGACGCGGTGGCGGGGAGTGCCAGCGCCAGCGCCACGATCAACAACTGACTGGTAAAGCATTTCATTCGCGTCATGGCTCGCTCACTCCAGCTCGACGTGGCCCTCAACATCAAACGTCAGGTTCAAGCCCTCGACGCGGATCGTTGCCTTGGCCAATAGCGATTCGTTTCCTTTCAAGCGGCCATCTGCGACCCCATCGCGTACAGCCATCTCGATCTCACGCTGAGAGGTAATCCCAACCTTCTTGAGAAATTTCCGCACCGTCGCATTTAACGTTTCCTCATTCATTATTCTTCTCCTAGCGCCCGCCGAAAGGCTCCCTTGCCCCCGCTGCTGCGCAGAGCCTATGCTAATTTAGCTGGGGTGGCTTCCACCTATTGCAGTCCAGGCCGGGCGAATTTGATTGAGATTTGAGCCAGCCGCGTTAAAGCACAGACGCCTTGCATCTGCCGCCCGTCGACATTCACTTTGGCGCTTTCCTGCGCCCCGCGTAGCGGAACTAACAGCGGCACCCGATGGTTAAGCCTTTGCGCATGCATTTATTTCCCTCTCAGCGAGGCGATTATGCCGCCTGTTGCCCCCGTGCGGGTCTTTGGTCGTAGCTCCCATATGAGGCCGAACGCGGCAAAATCGAAGGGCCTTTCCGGAGATTTACGCGACCGATGGTCGCGAGATTACCGCACCGTGAGAACGGAAACCGAAAGACGCGCCGCGCCGCTTTCACCGGAGGATCAACAGGTGCAGTCGATGCCGGACGCGAGTCCGACAAAATGGCATCGCGCGCATACCACCTGGTTCTTTGAGCAATTCCTGCTGCGGCAATACGCTCCGCATTACCAGCGCTTCGATGAGCGGTTCGGCTATTTATTCAACTCCTATTACGTCGCGGTGGGGCCGCGTCATGCGCGCCCTGAGCGCGGGCTGGTAACGCGGCCGGCCGCCCACGAGGTCACTACCTACCGCGCGCATGTGGATGCCGCCATGGAGCAACTGCTCGCCGCGGGTGACGAGAACGAACTGCAAAAAATCGTCCCCGTTTTGGAGATCGGCCTGCACCACGAGCAGCAGCATCAGGAGTTGATCCTCACCGACATCCTGCATGCCTTCGCACAAAACCCGACGCATCCGGTCTATGACGAGAAATGGCAGATGCCGGGCAGCCAGCCCAACTCCGCAGGCTTCGCCGACGTGGCAAGCGGCATCCACCCGAT
>JAXDOO010000415.1:0-3375 GCA_034668865.1 Alphaproteobacteria bacterium | reverse complement strand
CAGCGTTACGTACGGCGACGCTGCGCAAGGTCGACCTTATAGTGATCGATCTGGGGCTCGGAGACCTCGACGGCGCCGTGGTCGTGGAACGTGTCCGCTCCTGGTCGACCGTGCCCATCATTGTGTTGTCGGTTCGGTCGAGCGAGGAAGAAAAGGTACGTCTGCTTGAGCTCGGCGCCGACGACTATGTCGTCAAACCTTTCGGCATGGCAGAGCTGCTGGCGCGTGCGCGCGCGGCCCTGCGCCGGGAATCGCGCGGCGCCGGCGGGGAACCGATCGTCAAAATAGGTCCCCTGATGATCGATCTGGCCGCTCGCGAAGTTTCGCTTGACGGCGCAAGGTTGCAGCTTTCTCCCAAGGAATACCGCCTGCTCCAGGTATTGGCGCGGCATGCCGGCAACGTCGTTACTCATCAATACCTGTTGAACGAAGTCTGGGGAATCAATCATGTGCAGGATACGCACTACCTCAGAATCTTCGTGCGCCGACTCCGCAAGAAGATTGAAAAGGACTCCACGCGACCCCGCATTCTGCTTACCGAGCTGGGAATCGGTTATCGGCTCGCGCAGCATTCCAGCTAGGGGCGCGAAGGCGACCTGAGCCGTTTACGGGGATTTTATACGTACCGACCGTTTTGATACGCGACTTCCGGCACCCCATCGATAGCGTCAGGCGACGCGTGGCAGCTTCGAAGGAATTCCGGATGCCTACCCGAAGGGTCACGGCGCCTGCCCATTCCAATGGGATCGGCGCCTTGCCGCAGCAACGGATCGAAACCCTCCTATTGGAGCGCGAACGGCTTGTCGCCGAGCTCTCCGCAATCCAAGCGCGCGGCGATGAATCCAAATCGGTTGAAGAAGCACTGCAACTTGTGACCCGATGGTGGGGTCCGGCAACCTGGGCTGCCCGTGAAAGGCTGTTGAAATCGGCGCGTTGGTTATTAAACCTGAAACACCGCACCGACGAGCCGAAGCTGGCGCAGTTCGAACAGTCACGAACGCAAATATGACTGCCGAATTCTTCCCGTGGTTTCTCTTGGCTGCTTCACTGGCGACTATTTTTATCCTACCGCTGCTCAGCGATAGCCCGCCGGAATATTAATTTGCTGATACGGGCAACCCCACGACGATTCTGACAGGCGTTTCTTACGCTGTTCCGCGCTCAAATTCACTCCGGTAGCCGATGCCGGGCTCCAGTGACCGAAGATTTTAGGGTCGTCCGGCTCGCTAGCCGACCTGAACCACAGAACGTTTGTTACGAGGCCGGCACGCCTCCGTTTACTCTTACAACCAACCGGCGTGCCGAAATCGCAGGTAAAGCACAGCGCACACTGAAAAAATACCTCCGATGACGACGTAATAGCCATAGGCCCATTTGAGCTCTGGGATATGTTCGAAGTTCATCCCGTAGATGCCGGCGACAGCCGTTGGCACCGCGAGGATGGCGGCCCAGGCAGCCAAGCGGCGGGTGATCGCGGTCTGCTGCGCCTGTCCCGCCATCAGGCTTGCCTCGAACGCGAATGCCAATACTTCCCGGAGCGAGTCGATATCTTCCTGCACCCGCCGTACATGGTCCGTCACGTCACGAAAAAGAGGCTGCATCTGCGCGTCAAGGGGCAACACCTCAGCATGCTCCAGTCGGCGGCAGACATCGACCAGAGGAACCACCGCCTTGCGAAGGCGTAGCAGCTCGCGGCGGAGCATATACAGTCGTTCCACCTCGGACGGGTGAAGCGTCCGATGCAGCACGCCGCTTTCAAGCGCGTCAACCTCGGCTTGAGCTGTTTCCACGACTGGCATGTAGTTGTCGACGATGAAGTCCAAGATGGCATAGAGGATGTAATCCTCGCCGCGAGCAAGCACGGTAGGACAGGCCTCGCATCTTTCCCGCACGGCGGCATAGGAAGTCGAGGCGCCGTGACGTACCGAAACAACATAGCCACGGCCCAGGAAGATGTGCGTCTCTCCGAATGAAATCCGTCCTTCGACCATCTGCGCTGTCCTGGCTACGATAAACAGCGCTTCGCCATATTGCTCCAACTTCGGCTGTTGGTGAGGCTTTCCGGCATCCTCGATCGCCAGCGGGTGTAGGTTGAGCTGCGCTTGCACGCGCCGCAAAAGGTCTTGGCTCGGCTCCAGCAGGCCGATCCAAACGACGTGACCATCGCGCTTGGACCATGCGCCCGCTTCTTCAATCGGGATATCCTTGACGCGTCGCCCGCCCGCGTAAACGCTCGCGGCGATCACACCAGGTTCATCGTCTAATTTGGAGGTATCAAGCGCAGGTTGGTTCAACAAACTACTCTCCGCCTAAGTATCTTCGACGTTACCTCGCCGATTTATTAGTGTCTGACAGATTACATGATGCGCGGCATTAGTTCCTTTGGAAAGCGGCGGGCGCCTATAAAGGGCGCATAAAGAAACGCCGCTCCGGAGGGCGCGGCGTTAGGGACGTGGATGGGGTCGCGACAGGCCTTTCCATGACGAGCGGCTAGTGCATTCCGGTGCCCTGCAGATGGGTGTCGAGTTGCTTGTAGTGATCGAGCCGCATGATCAAGCGGTCGAGCACCGAGCCCTCCTCCGTCTCCTTGATGCGCTGCTCGGTCTCCCTGATCTGCGAGGCGATCACCGCGCGGTCGAAATCCTCCACCTTGTCGGCAAAATCGGCGAGGATGGTCAGCCCTTCGGCATTGACCTCGGCGAAGCCGCCCATCACCACCAGGCGATGATGCTTGCCGCCTTCGTGCACGACCAACACGCCGGGCTTCAGCATCGCCACCAGCGGCGCGTGGCCGGCGAGCACGCCGAAGTCGCCTTCGGCGCCCGGCACATCGACCTGCTCGACCGCGCCGGAGAACAGCAGCTTGTCAGGCGTGACGAGATCGAAGGGAAAAGTTGCCATGGTTACGCTGCTTCCGCCGCCAAGCGCTTGCCCTTTTCGACCGCCGCCTCGATGGTGCCGACCATGTAGAAGGCAGCCTCCGGTAGGTGGTCATATTTGCCGTCGCACAGCCCCTTGAAGCCCCGGATGGTGTCGGCGAGATCGACGAAGACGCCGGGCGAGCCGGTAAACACTTCCGCAACATGGAAGGGCTGCGACAGGAAGCGTTCGATCTTGCGCGCGCGCGCGACCGCGATCTTGTCGTCTTCCGACAGTTCGTCCTTGCCGAGAATGGCGATGATGTCCTGCAGCGACTTGTAGCGCTGCAGGATCTGCTGCACCTGGCGGGCGACCTGATAATGCTCCTCACCCACCACCAGCGGGGAGAGCATGCGCGAGGTGGAGTCGAGCGGGTCCACCGCCGGGTAGATGCCCTTCTCGGCGATCGAGCGCGACAGCACGGTGGTCGCGTCCAGATGGGCGAAGGAAGTGGCG
>JAXDOO010000414.1:0-27571 GCA_034668865.1 Alphaproteobacteria bacterium | reverse complement strand
TGTCGATCGGAGCATGGCCGACCAGCGCGAGTTCGATCTCTGCGAAGCCACGAGTCAGATCGTCGCAAGTTTGCGGCCGGTCCTGAAGAAAGCGCCGATCACGTTGGACGTCGATTGCGCCAAAGGGCTTTTGATGAACAGCTACCCCGGCTCCTATGGACAAGTGATTACAAATCTTTTCCTTAACGCAGTGACGCATGGATTTCCTCCAGGCCATGGCGGGCGCGTCAGGATAGAGGCCCGGGCCCTGGACCAGAAAAATGTTGAAGTTATTGTTGCGGACGACGGCATCGGAATGACGGAGGACGTGCGAAAGCAGGCCTTCGATCCATTTTTCACGACGCGTCGCCGTGAAGGGGGAACAGGACTGGGGCTTCACATCATTCATACTCTGGTCACGCAACGTCTGGGTGGACAGCTAATGCTGGATTCTAAGCCCGGGCGTGGAAGTATATTTCGGCTGGTGCTTCCCCGTCAGGCACCGATGGAGAGCGGCGCGACGCAGCCGTCTGGAGCGCACATAGATGAATGAAGAGGACTTCATTCAACTCATTGACGAACCGGAAGGCGGCGCGCCGGTGGTATCGGCAAAGCCGTGGAAGGTCGCGATCATCGATGATGATCAGAGCGTCCACGACGGAACACGCCTGGCGTTAAGCGACTATGTCCTCAGCGGCCACGGTCTCGAACTATTATCAGCTTATTCGGCGGCGGAAGGGCGGCAACTGCTCGAGGCGCACATGGATATCGCCGTCGTGCTTCTCGACGTGATCATGGAAACAGACGACGCGGGGCTGGAACTGATCGATTATGTCCGCACTACGCTGAACCGGGAATCCCTCCGAATTATATTACGGACCGGCCAACCGGGCCAGGCGCCGGAGCGAAGGGTCATCGTCGATTACGACATCAACGACTACAAAGCGAAGAACGAATTGACGGCCGATCGACTTTTTACGTCCCTGACGGCGGCGTTGCGCAGCTATCAGCAACTCCAGCGTATGGTGGAGACCCGGCGCGGTCTTGAAATCATCATCGACGCCGCCTCGACAATGTTCGACCTGAAATCCATGCAGCGTCTGGCGGAAGGGGTTCTGACGCAGATGGCATCGCTACTCAACGCCGACTGTGCCGGGATTCTGGTGTTGCGGGAAAACGGCGCCGAAACGCCGAGCTTTTCCGTTCTTGCAGGCTCGGGATGTTATAGCGAGATCGGCGGCGGTTCGCTTTCGGCGCTGTTAAAAGGTGACCTGAGGCGGCTGGTCGAAGAAGCGTTTCAACGGCGTCGTCACGACTTTACCGGCGACAGGTCTATTCTCTATATCCAGACCGGCAGCGGACGAGAGATCGTGGTGCTGCTGGAAGCAGCACGTGAGTTGTCAGCCACCGACCGCGCGCTCGTTGAATTATTCACCAGCCGGCTCTCGGTCGCATTCGACAACGTTATTCTCTATCAGCAGCTTCACGAGGCGAATGCGCAACTTGAACAACGGGTTGCCGATCGCACGCGAGAATTGAGCAGCGCCAATAGTCTACTTGCCTCCCGATGGACGGAGTTGCAGAAGGTAAACGCCTTCAAAAACGATATACTGAGCACGGTAGCGCACGATCTGCGCAATCCGCTGGGGGTAATTCTTGGACGCGCCGAGATGCTCAGGAGCATGCTGCATTCCGGGCCCGAGACGGAAGATCTCGTGGCGCAGATCGATCACATCTCGAAGTCTGCCCGGAACCTGTCAGACATGGTCAGCGACCTTCTCTCCGACGCGATGGCTGATGCCATGGACATCAAGATCCGAAAGGAGACGGTCAACATTGCCGCCTTAGCAGCGGAGCAGTGCGCTGCCAATCAGCCTCTCGCCGCCAAGAAAAACCAGACGCTTTTATTCGCCGCGCCCAAGCAACTGAATGCGTCCTGCGACGCAGATCGACTGCGGGAGGCGATCGATAACCTGGTCAGCAATGCAATCAAATACAGCCCGCGAGATTCGACGATCCAGGTGTCCGTGACGCAGCAGTTGAAAGACGTTGTCATTTCGGTTGCCGATGAAGGTCCCGGCCTTTCCCCTGAAGATAGGGCGCGGCTGTTCGGCCGGTTTCAGAGGCTTTCGGCCAAGCCTACAGGCGGCGAGAGTTCTACCGGGCTGGGGCTATCTATCGTAAAACGCATCATCAATTTGCATGGCGGTTCGGTTGCGGCGGAAGGCAGGGGGCCTCGCGCCGGAACGACATTCGCAATCAGGTTGCCGGCAACATGACCGCGCGCAATTATATCATTGTTGTCGACGACGAAGCGCCTACACGGGAAATGATTGGCGAATATCTCGGGATGCAGGGCTTCGATGTTCAGTTGTGCGACGGCGGTAGCAGTCTGCGACAGGCTATCAAGGTCCGCATGCCTGACCTCGTCGTTCTGGATCTCAACATGCCTGAGGAAGATGGCCTTTCGATTGTGCGAGATCTCAAGCAACTGACGGGAGTGGCCGTGATCATGCTGACGGCGACTGCGAGTCCGGTGGACCGCATTGTAGGCCTCGAGCTTGGCGCCGACGATTATCTCGCCAAGCCGTGCGAATTGCGTGAATTGCTCGCGCGTATCCGCGCCGTGCTGCGCCGGAGCGCCGCGGCAAAGCCAACAGTCGGGGCGCAGTCCCGGGAATCGAAGAACACGCTGGTGCAGTTCGGGGTGAAATGGCTGAACGTTGAGGCGCAAACCTTACGCGACAAGGATGGAAACGAGCACCAGCTCACGGCCTCAGAATTCAGTTTGCTCAAAGTCTTTGCCGACAATCCAAAGAAGGTTCTATCGCGCGAACGGATCCTTGACCTGGCCAATGCGCGCGATCCGGAAGCATTTGACCGCGCGATTGACATCCGGATCATGAGAATCCGCCGCAAGATCGAGCCCGATCCGGCTCATCCACGCGTGATTCGCACAGTCCGAGGAGGAGGATATGTATTCTCGCCCCTCGAGGATAAGACATAGGCGCTAGGGCGGTTTTCGGGGCTTTTGTTTCGTCGCCGGCATCCGGACGAAACATTTCGCGCCGGGGAAGAAACCATAATCTAGGACGACGAAAACGCCTGGAAAGGCGGCTGCACTATATCTGGTCTCCAGAACATAGCCGCAAAGGCATGAATGGAGGCTTCGATGAATGCCAAGATTATGGTTGGGATTTCCGCCCTTGTCTCGCTGATTTATGTGGTCGCCGACGAGATTGCGGTCAATTACATGCTCGCCGCTGCGAACGGGGCGGCCGTGGCCGCTACCGCGCGTCCGGCCGTCGACCTTGTCGCGGTGCGACGCGAAGCCCAGGCGGCGGTGAAGGATTTGCAGAATCTTCAGCAGCTCGCCAGCACGGCCAATGCCGGCGACCGCACGCATTGCCGTGAGCAAGCATGGCCGTATTACTCCGGCGCTTGCCTCGCCACCGCAGACGAGCGGCCGGTTCGGACCGTAAGCCACGGATCGAACAGCGCGGTGACGGCCGCCAGCTCGGACGTCCGGCAAGCCGCTAGCTTTTAACGGATTGATTGAACGCAGCTATTGCGCTTGCAAGAGCTTCATAGCCCCGAGGAAAAGCTGATGCTTCCCTTAAGCCCCAAATTCTTAGCCCTTCCGCTTGCAGCTGTGCTGATCATTTGCGCGCTGCCGCGCGCGCAAGTGGTCTCAGATGCCCCCGTGGTTGCCACGCAGAAAGGCGTGCTCAAGCTTTCCTCACCAAAAGCTAACCTCCTGCAGATAGAAAATGGAATCGGACCGACGAGGCACTTTGCTTCTGTGACCGCGCCGGCACCCTTCTAACGCCGCGCTCGCCGGCGCACCGGAACGCATCACCTTTGCCGAAACGCTACGCCAAGCCGCCCGCGAAGCGGGCACGGACACCACGTTGATCAGGAATTGGAACATGGCAGACAAGAGAAGCCTCGGATTGTTGGGATTTGTGTTCGGCGGTATCACCGCGGCTGTGACTCTCACCGCTTTCCTCCTCGTGCACGCACATATCACAGGCCATCTTCAGTTCGCTGACGCGGGGCTGGCCTCGCAAGTGATGGTGGTTATCGATAAATGACGGGGTTACCAATCACCGGCAAGACAGATCATCTCGGCCAGACTGGGAGCAAGAGCATGTCCGTATTAGAGAGGCAAGTGAACAACGGGGTCAACGTTCAAGCGCTGCTCGACGCGCGCAAAGCACTTTCCGATGCCCCCGAAGCTGCCAAGTTCCAGTGGCGTGCGTCCTGCAAGTGGATCAACGGCACCCATAGTCACTCGACCATCCGAAACTTTTTTGGGCTTGGTGGGGAGCAGAAACATAGAACGGAGTTCTCCTTCGACGCCGATCACCCGGAGATCTTTGCTTCCGAAGATAAGGGCCCGACCCCGGTCGAGTACGTCCTCGTCGGGCTGACGAGTTGCCTGACGGCCGGCATCGCGGCTGTCGCACAAAACCGCGGAATTCAATTGCGCTCTGTCACAGCGACGATCGAAGGCTCGATGGACATGCAAGGCATCCTTGGTATCGACCAAGACGTGCGAAATGGATTTGATGGTATCAAAGTAAAGTACCAGATTGATGCCGACGCTACTCCCAACGAGATCAAAGCGTTGGTCGCGCAATCGCAAAAACGCTCGGCCGTGTTCGATATCATTACGAACCCGACAAGCGTAAGCGTCGAAGTAAACTGACCTCCTAGCAATATGAGACAAGATCCGGTTCGTACCATCGATTCTGTCATAGTTGGTGCCGGACATGCCGGTTTGGCGATGAGCCGCTGTCTCAGCGGGCGCTCAATTGAGCATGTCATTCTCGAACGAGGAGAGGTGGCGAACTCGTGGAAGAGAGAACGTTGGGAGTCCCTTCGCCTGCTCACCCCAAACTGGCAAAGCCGCTTGCCGGGCTACTGTTACGAGGGCGATGACCCGGACGGCTACAGAGCGGTGCCAGAACTCATCGAGATCCTCGATCGCTATGCCCGCGCAATCTCGGCACCATTACGAATCCGAACAACCGTTACTGCCGTCCGCCGTGCTGATAACGGCTACGTAGTGAAAACTGATCAGGGTGAGTGGCGCTGCCGAACGATCGTGATCGCGACAGGCGCTTGCAACATCGCCGCCGTTCCATCGTGGGCAAACGCGGTGCCTTCAACGGTGCAGACGCTTACCCCTATGCAATATCGCAGTCCTCAACAAATCGAGCCCGGAGGCGTGCTGGTCGTTGGAGCGTCTGCCACCGGCATTCAGCTTGCGGTCGAAATACATCGATCTGGCCGTCCAGTGACGCTTTGCGTGGGAGAACATATTCGTGCGCCTCGCACTTATCGAGGAAAGGACACCCAGTGGTGGATGGACGTTACCGGCCTCTTCGATCAGCGTTACGATCAAGTCGAAGACATCGCCCGAGCACGCAGGTTACCGTCAATGCAGCTCGTCGGTACGCCGGAGCGATTAACGCTGGATTTGAATGCGCTCAGCGCCACTGGAATAAGGCTTGTAGGACGACTCGCAGGGATCAGGGGCAGCACAGCGCAATTTTCAGGATCCTTGCGCAACCAATGCGCGCTTGCGGATCTAAAAATGGGTCGCCTTCTGGACACTTTCGATCTATGGGCGCGTGATCACGGCCTGGAAAGCCAAGTTGAGGCTCCCGTCAGGTTGCCTCCGACTGTTGTCGAGCAATCGCCGCGACTTGAGCTAAACCTCGCCAGCGGAGAAATAAAAACGATTGTCTGGGCTACAGGCTACCGCCCCGATTATTCATGGCTTCAGGTCCCGGTATTGGATCACAAAGGCCAGATCCGTCACGATGGCGGTGTGGCCGAAGCCCCCGGCATGTATGTCTTGGGGCTGCAATTTCTCCGGCGCCGCAAGTCCGCTTTTATCGATGGCGCGGCCGACGATGCTAACGATCTGAGTGAACATTTGCTGCACTATCTTAAACATCGCAGGACGATTTTGAATCAGATGCCGCTTTCCGAGAAATGCAGGAGATTGCCGATCTTCGCCGAAGAGCGTAATGCGCAATAATCGAATGCGCGCCGGCTCATTCTACCTCATCCACTAACGGTCCTGATAAACGCTCGTTTAGCGGAGTGTACGCCTCCGACAGCCCGCTTTACGCCGCACGTGCCGCTCACCGATCGCACTACGCTACCCGCTTCAGACAAACGCCGTTCGGCGAAACCATTTTCTGTCCCGATGAAACACTGCGGAAACAGCGACACGCTAATGATGGCCAGCGTTGAGACTGACTCGCTTCCTGCGAACGGAGCCATCGCCATGCACGCTACATTACGACGCATCACAATTTCACGCATCACAATGCTCGCATTCTCGATGCTGTCGCTGCCGGCCGCCGCAGCCGAGGTGCCTGACACGATCGTCGCGGACGGCGAAATCTTGGTCGCGACTGTCCACGCGGCCGGCGCCCAGATCTATGAGTGCAAGTCCGATTCTGCGGGCCGCCTCGGGTGGCAGTTCCGCGAACCGATCGCCACGCTGTTTCTGGCCGGCAAGACCATCGGCCGGCACTACGCCGGCCCAGACTGGGAGATGACCGACGGCAGCGCCGTGAGCGGCAAAGTCGCCGGCCGCGCGCCGGCCGCGAGCGCAAGCGACATCCCCCTGCTCAAGCTTGAAGTGTCGGCGCGTCGCGGCAACGGCCAGCTCAGCGACGTCTCCACGATTCAACGCATCAACACAAGGGGCGGCGTCGCCGAAGGTACGTGCGACATGGCTGGCGCGTTGCTGAGCGTGCCCTACAGCGCCGACTACACCTTCTATCGCAAGCGCGGATGAGGCCGGCAGCGCGCAGCCGGCACCTTCCGCAAAAAGACCATTTACATGAAACCAGGAGTTCGGTGATGAACATTCAAACAGCCTTTAGCGCGGTCGATCTAGCCGCGATCAAGAACAAACAGCGGATTGCCTGGGGTTCCGGCGACTATGCCGTCATAGGCACGACCTTGCAGATCGTTGGGGAGAGGCTATGCGAGGCCGTTGATCTTCGAAGTAATCATCGTGTCCTCGATGTGGCCGCCGGAAATGGCAATGCAACGCTCGCAGCGGCGCGGCGCTTTGCCTATGTAATATCGACCGACTATGTCTCTTCGCTTCTTGAGCGCGGCCGCGAGCGTGCCAAAGCAGAGCGCCTTCCCATCGTGTTTCAGGAGGCCGACGCGGAAGCCCTTTCCTTCGAAGATGCCAGCTTCGATGTTGTTCTTTCCACCTTTGGAGTCATGTTCACGCCAAATCAGGAGTTGGCCGCCAGCGAACTCATGCGCGTCTGCCGTGAAGGCGGAAAGATCGGGATGGCGAACTGGACCCCGGAGGGTTTCATCGGTCAGCTGTTCAAAACCCTCGGAAGGTTCGTTCCCCCCGCACCGGGCGTGAAATCGCCGGCGCTGTGGGGGAGCCGCGCGCATCTCGAAATGCTGTTCGGCCCGAAAGCGATGATCGCCGCGGAGAGCAAGAACTTTATCTTCCGCTACAAGTCCCCCAAACACTGGGTTGAAATATTCCGTACTTTCTATGGGCCGGTCGTCAAGGCATTCGCAGCGATCGATCCAGAAGCCCGCACCGCGCTCGAGGCCGAACTCTATGCACTCCTCGACAGGTTCAACATCGCCACCGACGGCACGTTGGTTATTCCCAGCGAATATCTCGAGGTGGTCATCACCAAAAAGAAAGGATCCTGAACATCCGGCGCGCCTGCACCGACGAGCGGCGGTTTCGGTGAGCCGAGCAGCGGGAACGAACACCGCGTTGAACAGGAATTGGAACATGGCAGACAGGACAAGCCTCGCATTGTTGGCATTTCTGGTTGGCGGTATCATGGTAGCCCATATCAAGGGCCCCCTTCAGTTCGGTGAGCCAGGCTTGGCTTCACAGATGATGGTGGTGACCGCTAAATCTGAAAACAGTTCGCGGCAGATGGAACAGGCAGCTCGACGAGCGACCGTCGCAAACCGTTTTCAAACCATCTCCCCCCACCTGCCGGTCACCGCGAGGTGACCGGCCTTTATTGCTACCGCGTCCCTCTTGGCTTAGGGAGGGCGCCATGGACATTGTCGAATCCCCCGCGCCTGAGCGCATGCCGGAGAATTCCCGCCAGGGATTGAAAGCGATGATCAGGGCGGGCAAGCCCCTGATCGGCTCCTATGTCACATTTCCTTCGCCCGAAATCGTCGAACTGTTTGCCAATGCGGGCATGGACTACGTCATCATCGATCTGCAGCACGCGTCTGCGGACTGGCAGACGCTGATGCATATGGTGCGCGCAGCCGACGCCGGCGGTGTGTCGCCGATCGTGCGCCTGTATACGCACGATCCCAGCCTCATCCTGAAGGTTCTGGAGCTCGGGGCCGAGGGGATATCTTTACCCGGCGTGAAGAGCGCGGAAGATATTCGTGCGGCGGTTGACGCTATCTATTATCCGCCGCTCGGTCACCGCGGGGCCTGCGGTCACACGCGCGTGGGAGGTTACAACTCGCGCCGCTCCGACTTCCCCGAGCATGTGCGGCGCCAGAACGAGCGGGTATGCCTCTGGGCGATCGTCGAGGATCCCGACGCAATCGGCAAGGTTGGCGAGATCGCCGCCGTACGTCCGGGTGCCGACGTGATCGGCGTTGGACGCGGTGACTTGTCGACCGCCATGGGGCTGAATGGGCAGGTGAACCATCCCGATGTCATCGCCGCCAATGAAAAGGTCATCAAAGAGGTGCAGACCGTGTCCGACGGCCAATGCGCATCCGCAACGATGATCCAACGGAGCGAAGACATCGCGCCGTGGTTCGAACGCGGTTGCCGCCTCTTCACCTATGCGGCCGACGCGATCCTGCTAATGGAGGCCGCGCGCGGCGCCGTCGAGAAATTTCGTTCGTCCTTACCCGGGCATGCTCGCAGCTGATTGTATGATGCCGTTCCGCTCGGGCAGCCCTTGCCGCTACATTGTGCATGTAGTTAAACTCGGCTGGGAGCCAGGGAACTCAGCAAGTGTCTGAATTGCGACAAAAAAACGCTCACTACGCGGGGGCGCCGGACTTTTGGCGGGTTTGTGGTGTTCGGACACTATGAAAGACTCACTGACGCCCCCGGGCCAACGCCATCCATCCAGGTAGGATCCGATAGCCATGTCAAGCCGACAGACAGCTGGACCGCGCGGTACCTTGTCCATGCTCGACGGCGCAGCCATTGTCGTCGGGATGATGGTGGGCGTCGGCATCTTCGCGACGCCGGGCCTAGCAGCGCAATTCGCCGGCAACAGCTTCAACTATTTGGCGATCTGGCTGTTGGGGGGACTGCTCACATTGATCGGAGCGCTGTGCTATGCAGAGCTTGCCAGCGCCTTTCCGGATCCCGGTGGTGAGTACCATTTTCTTTCGCGCGCCTATGGCAGATCCGTTGGCTTGATGTTCGCCTGGGCCCGCTGCACAGTGATCCAAACTGGCGCAATAGCTTTGGTCGCCTTCGTGTATGGTGACTATGCGCAGGCCGTGGTGCCGCTGGGGGCGTACGGGCCAGCCATCCATGCAGCGCTCGTCGTGGTGCTCTTCACCGCGATAAACGTCGCAGGCACAACCCAAGGCAAGGTCGCGCAACAAATCTTCACCACCTTGGATCTTGCCGCCCTCGTGATGCTGATCGCGGCGGGACTCGTGGTTGCAGCGACAAGCGGCGGTCCAGCACCGTCTTTGGCCCCCACCAGCCCAAGCAGCTATGCGCCGCTCGGCTTCGCGATGGTCTTCGTTCTGCTGACATACGGAGGCTGGAACGAGGCGTCTTATATTTCAGCGGAGCTGAAAGGCGGCGCTCGCGACATGGTGCGCGTGCTCTCATTGAGCGTCGTTTTCGTTACAGCCATCTATTTTTTGGTCGCCTGGGCCTATCTCTACGTGCTCGGTTTCGAAGGACTTCAGAAGTCGCAGGCTGTTGCCTCCGATGTGGCGCGTTCGGCATTTGGGCCTTCCGGCGCGGCTATGCTCTCGGTATTCGTATGCGGCGCGGCAGTGAGCACGCTGAACGCAACGATTTTTACCGGCGCTCGTGTCTTTTATGCGCTCGGCCGCGATCTCCCCGGGCTAAAGCTTTTTGGCATCTGGAACCCGCGGGGGGAAAACCCGGCAAACGCTTTTATTTTGCAAGGAGCAATTGCGGTCGCCCTCGTTGGCCTTGGCGCGCTGACGCGCGACGGGTTCAAGACCATGGTCGAATATACCTCACCGGTGTTCTGGCTTTTCATGACACTGGTTGCCATTTCGATTTTTGTTTTTCGCCGCCGCCATCCCGACCACGCTCGTCCGTATCGAGTGCCGTTGTACCCGGTGTTTCCAATTATCTTTGTCGGAACCTGCCTCTGGATGCTGTATTCAAGCCTGGCCTATACCGGCATCGGCGCGCTGTTCGGTGTAGGCGTGCTCGCGGTCGGGGCGCCGTTACTATTGTTCAATCGTGCGCGCCGGCCGGCGCCAGCGGAGTAAGCCCATGCAGGCAGGCCAGGCCGATGAGGGATACCGCGCAACGGTAATTGAAGCTCTACGAATTCTTTGTGACGATGAAAAAGGAGGCTGCATGACATCCGCTGCTGTCTTTCGATCGCTCGCCGTTCCGACCCTCGCCGTGCTGATGATGGTCGGCACGGCTGTCGCCCAGCCGGCGACCAAGCCATATGAGCCGCAGGTCGGTCAGTCTGGAAAGGACGTCGTCTGGGTGCCAACGCCGCAGGCGCTGGTCGACCGCATGCTCGACATGGCGAGGGTGACGGTTGACGATTATGTCATCGATCTCGGTTCCGGCGACGGGCGCACCGTCATCACCGCCGCGAAGCGCGGCATCAAGGCACAGGGCATCGAATACAATCCCGATATGGTCGAACTCTCGAAACGCAATGCTGCCGCTGCCGGCGTTTCCGATCTGGCGACGTTCGTTGAAGGCGACATCTTCAAGAGCGACTTCAGCCAGGCGACGGTGATCACGTTGTTCCTGTTGTCGGACCTGAATCTCAAGTTGCGTC
Source organism: Alphaproteobacteria bacterium (assembly GCA_034668865.1). Taxonomy (GTDB): domain Bacteria; phylum Pseudomonadota; class Alphaproteobacteria; order Rhizobiales; family Xanthobacteraceae; genus CANKHA01. The sequence continues at coordinate 16,556 of JAXDOO010000414.1, read as the reverse complement.
CGATTTTGCTGGAAATGAAGCCCGGAACACGCGTGGTGTCGAATACCTTCGACATGGGCGACTGGGAGCCGGACGATCGAATTTCTGCAGAAAATTGCACCGCCTATTGCAAGGCCATGTTCTGGGTCATCCCCGCCAAAGTCGCAGGAACCTGGCAATTGCCCCCAGGCGAACTGACGCTGCAGCAGAAATACCAGATGCTGACCGGAACCTTGAAATCGGGCAAAGAATCCATCCCTATCACGAGCGGCAAAATGCGCGGCGACCAGATAACTTTCGTGGCTGGGGACAGGGTCTATAGGGGCAAGGTCGATGGCGACAGGATGGAAGGTGTGTTCGGGACCGAAACAAAGTGGCAAGGAACCCGTCGCTGAGCTGGTTTTCGATCATCCAGCCTCATGAATGATAGGCGCCAGCAGCCGGCGGGTTTCGCCGGCTGCCAAGCTTCAGCGAGAAACGCAATAGTCAACTGAAAAATGATCCGGGGGGCGCGGTCGGCACCCCCCGGCGTTGTATGATGCCCGGATTGGTGCGACTCCCGTTGCTCGCGAGTGGGCGAGGGGAGCTTGCGCGGCCCCGGAGCAAGATGCGGCGGATCGTCGTCAGTGGCTGCGGCCTGGTTACCCCGATGGGATGCGGGGTGGAACGCGTATGGCGCCGCCTTCTGGCGGGGCGCTCTGGCATTCGCCGACTGCCCGACGCAATGGTGGCTGACATCGCCACGAAGATCGCCGGCGTCGTTCCCAGCAAAGCCGAAGACCCGGAGGCCGGCTACGACTCGGCAGAAGCCGTGTCGCCGAAGGAAAAGCGGCAGATGGACCGTTTTATCCAGCTTGCCATCACCGCTGCCAACGAAGCCATCACGCAGGCTGCATGGTTTCCTTCCACCGACGAACAACGGGACCGCACCGCGACCATCGTCGCTTCGGGTATCGGCGGATTCCAAACCATGATGCAGGCGACCCGCACGACCGACACCCGCGGCGTGCGCAAGCTCTCGCCTTTCACCGTTCCAGCTTTTCTGGTAAATCTTGCAAGCGGGCAGATTTCCATCCGTCACGGTTTCCGGGGCCCGATTGGCGCACCGGTGACCGCCTGCGCCGCCAGCATCCAGGCGCTCGGCGATGCGGCGCGGCTTATCCGCAACGGCGAAGCCGATATCGCCCTCTGCGGCGGCTCGGAATCATGCATCGAGCGCGTAAGTCTCGGCAGCTTCGGCGCCGCGCATGTGCTTTCCACCGGCTTTAACGATACGCCGGAAAAGGCATCGCGTCCCTTCGATAGGCAACGCGACGGCTTCGTGCTGAGCGAAGGAGCCGCCATGCTGGTTATTGAGGCGCTGGATCATGCGCAAGCGCGCGGTGCCCAGCCGCTCGCCGAGGTGGTCGGCTATGGCACTACGTCAGACGCCTATCACATTGCTGCCGCACGGCCAGATGGCGAGGGACTCCAGCGCTGCATGCAGATCGCGGTGCGTGCCGCGGGCATCCAGCCGAAGGACATCGGCTATATCAACGCGCATGCAACCTCCACGCTGCTCGGGGATGTGGCGGAACTCACGGCCATCCGCGGCGTGTTTGGCGATGATGCCAAGCTCTTGGTCTCGTCCACCAAATCCGCGACCGGCCATTTGCTGGGCGCAGCGGGCGCCACGGGTGCGATTTTGACGGTGGAAGCGCTACGCCACGGCATGTTGCCGCCGACGCTGAATTTGCAAGACACCGATCCCGTCGCCGGCGAGATTGACATCATCGGCCCCAAACCGCGCGATCGTGCTGTCGATTACGCGATGACCAACGGCTTCGGCTTCGGCGGCGTGAACGCCTCGCTGGTGTTCAGGCGCTGGAATTAGAGACCCGGGCCGCTGGCGCTCTGCGAACGTAATCTATAAACCGCCGAACAAGGCTCGCGTCGGCGTTCCGGCGGACGAAGATGTTTTGGGTGGTCGGTAACACATCGGAAACCCAATTCACTGATACTAACGAGTGGGTATTCCGCTTGTCCGGGTCGCTGCACAGCCTCGTTTTGGGCAGCTTTAACAGGAGAAGCCACTCCGATGGATTGCCCGCATGGCGCTCGGCTTGGGATGCCTGGGCGGAAGGCAAGCCCTCCGGGGCCATTATCGGCCCGCTGAAGGCCGGGCTGAGACAGGCGCGGGAGGAAGAAAAGGCGAACTGGAGACAAATTCGGGAACCAACTGTGGCCTTCGCGCACTAGTATGCGGCGGCTGACAGGCCGCAGTATAGCCAGGTTGAATCTATTAGGAAGTCACAGAGAGGGTTGCTCATGAAGAAGCTTACGATCGTGGTGATTGGCTGCATCGCCGCCGCCAGCCTGGCCGGGTGCGTCGGCAAAGGCAAAGGCAAGGGCAAGGGCAAGACCCCTCCGCCCTCCGCCGTCGTCACCAAGGGTTGATTAGCTGGCGAATATTTTTGCGGGATCTCCGATGGAGATCCCGCTGTTTTGTTCGGCTGCATCAGAATGAATGGCGTCGGCGGGTCGTGGCGTGAGCCTTCTCCGGCCGAAATAGCCTTTTAGCGGCGGCGGTTTCTTCCCTCGCGATAGCGTTTGCGCCCCAGCGTGCTGCGGTTGCCGTTAATTCGGCAGCGAGCAAGCAAACGCGCTAATGCATCCATGGAATGAGCCGTTTCGTTCGTAGCATGTAGGACCGGTAATCCTCTCCGAAGGTATCGATCATCAGCTGCTCTTCGCGGTTCACCCGCAGAAAATAGAGAAGCGCGAAGCCGACAATGCCGGACAGCCCGGCCACCCAATTCGGCAAGAGCAAGGCCTGAGCCAGGGCCCAAAGCCAAAATGCGGTGTACATCGGGTGTCGTATATATCGGTAAACGCCCGTGGTAATCAGTTGATGATTTTTGCGTACGTCCAGGCTCACCGACCAGTTCGTGCCAAGCGCCTTGTGCGTCAGGTAAAACATACCCAGCGCTGCCATTGCCATAATGGCTCCGCTCCACGCTTGCGTCGCACTGAAGGGATAGTCGGTGATTTGAGGAAATCCTGTCGCAATGTACAGCAGAGGCAGCGTTCCCAGTCCCAGCACCGCAATCAAAATAACTGCGAGTTCCCGGTAGTCGCGCGCGCTGCGCTTCACTGGCGTGCGGCGCGCTCGCCATTCATGGGGAGCGCGAATGGCGTACCAACCCACGACGAGCAAAGCAAAAATCGCTTTGGCGATCATGGGAGTCATGGCTGGTCCTTTTAGGGAGCAGGGATCCTGATCTTGAAGGCGAACCAAGAGCTGCGAGGGTAGAGCGACGGCGGTTGGCCGCGCGAAGTTGCGGGAGAAGCGACCTGAAGGGCTATACGGCGACCAGGCGCGCATCCGATGGAGCCGTCGCTGAAAGAACGGCGTTGATCACGCCCGCTCCGGCAGGTAGGGCGCCGAGCCTTCGCCTGCTACTCCCCGGGACTCTTCACGGCGAGGACCGATGTTGACCCTGCTCATATCACCATTGACTTGCTTCAATAGCAGAGGATCCATGACACGGCGCCACAGCGGCGGGATCAGCGCAAGTAAATACATCGCCGGGTAACCGGCAGGCAGTTGCGGGATTCCGTCGAAGTTTCTCAGCGACTGGTAACGCCGCATTGGGTTGGCATGATGATCCGAATGCCGTTGCAGGTGCAGCAGCACGAAATTTGAAAATAGGTGATTAGAATTCCAGGAATGCTCCGGCCGGCATCGCTCATAACGGCCATCGGGCATCTTCACCCGCAACAAGCCGTAATGTTCGATGTAGTTCGCTGAAGTGAGCTGCCACCAGCCGATGGCAGCTTGGGCAACAAGGAAGGGCACGACAGTGATGCCAAACAACGCAATCAATGTGCCGTAAAGCAACAAGGTGAGTCCCAGTGGCTGGAGAATCTGATTTTCCCAAGACCACCAGTTCTTGCCGTTTCGAGTGAGACGACTTCGCTCTGTTTGCCAGGCGCGTTGCCACGCGCCAGGAATCTCGCGGCGGGCGAACTGATAAATACTCTCTCCAAAGCGCGCGCTCGCAGGGTCCTCCGGGGTGGCCACATGCCGGTGGTGGCCTTTGTTATGTTCGATGTAAAAGTGACCATAACCGACGAGCGCCAGCACGGCTTTTGCCAGCCAATGTTCCAGGAGCGAGTTTTTATGTCCGAGTTCGTGGCCCACATTGATGGCCATTCCATTAACCAGCCCGAGCGCCAGCGTCAGACCGATGAGGCCAAACCAATCAAGCTGGTGAGTGCCCACATACCAAACGCAGGCGAGGAAAACAGCGTAGTGAATCGGCACAGTGCAATAGGTGAGATAACGATAAAACGAATCTTGTTCGAGCTGCGGCACAGCCGTTTCCGGCGGGTTATTGCGCGCATTGGGTCCAACGAGCCAATCCGCAACAGGGACAAGCCCGAACCAGAGGGCGATGGTCACCCAGGTAAAGGCGCCCAGTCCGGTCTTGGCCTCAAGGTAGGCGCCCAGCAGCGGGGTCATCGGAGAAATAAGTGCGAGCCCCCACAGATACTTGTACCTGTCAGAATACGTCGCGACACCCCCGGGGGGCGATGGCGCAACTGCGACAGGCGACGGCTTCATAGACTGGCTCCCCCTGCGGATGCATGTTTTTCGCGAGCAGACAGAATAGCAGGATTCGTGGGCGTTGGAAGCGGCGGTTTTGAGGCCAAATGTTCGGCTGAGGCTGCGCAGCAGAGGTGCAGAGACGTTCGACGGTCCCCGGTCCCTACGCGGCCTGAGACGTCCGGATTCCTCATACCCGAGTCCCGCCGGAACCTGCGCTTAGTGCGGTTGCGGCGGAGCGGAAGCCGGGTAGGATGGGAAAAACAATCAATAATCCGGGAAGGAACACTATGCACGACGTTATCGACGTCCAAGTCACGCCGTTGTCGCCGGCTTGCGGCGCGGAGATCAGCGGGGTTGATCTGACGCGGCCGCTCTCGGCCGCGACGGTCCGAGCGATCCGGGACGCTTGGAATAAGCACATTGTCCTGGTGTTTCGCGGGCAAAAGATATCGCAGGACGACCAGCTCCGATTCGCGTCTTATTTCGGCCATTTGGGCGAGCGCAAGCGCGCGAAGACGCAGCTGGCGAAGAAGATCGAAGGCACCCAGCAGACGCACAAGAACGTCCTGCTCGTCACCAACATCAAGGAAGACGGTGTTCCGATCGGCGCTTTTGGCGAGGGCGAGTTCTGGTTTCATATCGACGGAGGCTATACCGAGCGGCCGTATCGCTACACTTTCCTCTACGCCATCGAGCTGCCATCGACCGGCGGCAACACCATGTTCTCCAACATGTACAAGGCCTATGACGCCGTACCGGAGGCCCTCAAGGAGAAGCTCAAGGGCAGGAAAGCGATCCACATCCACGAATATAACCGCGCCAAGCAGGCCAGCCATTCCGGCGATATCAGCCACCTGCCGCATTACCATCACCCCGTTTTCGTCAGGCATCCCGAGACCGACCGCAAGACGCTGTTCGTTGACCGGCTCATGACCGTGGGCATCGAGGGCATGGATAGGATCGAGAGCGACGCGATTATGACCCAGCTCTACGACATCGGTGAACGTCGCGAATTCATCTACGAACACGAGTGGAAGCTCGGCGACTTCCTGATGTGGGACAACCGCTGCACCATTCACGCGCGCACCGACTTTCCGAAGGAAGAGCGCCGCCTGCTGCGCCGCTGCACGGTTGAAGGCGACTTGCTGTACGAATAAGACATCAACGACTTCTCGAAAGCTTTTACAATTGGGAGACAGTTATGAATGCACATGCACAAGTGCCGGTCTTCGCAAAATTCATTGAGGAGTTGCGGACAATCTGGGCGGCAAAAGGCGATATCAAGAGTCGAATGGAAGCGGCAAAGCCCTTGCTTGAACAACTCGTGAAGGACGACGGCCTGAAGACAATTTCCGCAACCTGGCCCTCGACTGAAGGCGGGAAGAATTTACTGCTTTATGTCGATCCCGACCACGGCTTTGCGATTAACGCCGTTGTGCGCGTGCCAGGCCGGAAGGGCAGGCCGCATGATCATGGCGAAGCTTGGGTGCTGTACGGCGTGCTCGACGGAACCGAAAGCCTCGAGCGCTATGATCGCCTCGACGATGGCAGCAAGCCCGGCCATGCCGAGATTAAACTGACGTCTGTCACGACCGGCTCGCAAGGCAAGGTCGACCTTGTGCCGCCGCACGACATTCATGCCGAGCAGGGGGGTGACGCGCGCTCGGTGGCGATCATCATCCGCAGCCAGAAGCTAGGTGGGAGCAATATCCAGCATGGTTACAACGTCGCGGAAAAGACCGTGGAGGAGCGCTATGGCCCGCGGCAAATTCCCTACGAAGTGACCAGGTGACCAAAGCCCAGAGCTTCAGGCGCGCAATGCAAGCGACAAGCGAGACTCGTGGCCCAACCCGTTGCCGGTGACGCGGAAGACGCGCCGACCGATCCCAGCTAATATGGCGGCGGGCGCCGTTCAGAAGCAAAGCTAAGTTTAATAAAGAAATAACGCATATGTTCTAACATGATAAATCGCCGGTTTATATGCTGAGCTCGGTGATGCATCAGCGGGATTATCCATGGATACGACGATCCCTGTTCTTGTCGTTGAAGACTCCAGTACCATGGCTCTTATCATTTCGAGTGCCCTCGAGAAAATGGGGTTTACCGACATTGATACGGCGGAGAACGGCCAATCGGGGCTCGATCAGCTGCGGAATAAAAAATACGGACTGATCTTGTCGGATTGGGAAATGCAGCCAGTGTGTGGGGATCAGTTTCTCAGAGAAGTCCGAAAAGATCCGGTGCACCGCAGCATCCCTATTGTCGTCATCACTGCCCAATCAAGCCGGGGTGCCGCGTGGTTGGCCGGCGCAAAGGCCTATCTGGGGAAGCCTTTCAACGACCGGGATCTCGAGACCGCGATAAGGGTGGCCCTTGAGTGATTTAACAACGCGCTCATAAATCCCGCCGCGATTTAATCTTTCAACCGGTGACCGCTGACTTCGGCCGCGGCGTCGCGCGTGAGCGGCAGGCAAAACAGGATAGAAAGCAGCGCAAATGTCGCGGCGCCGGCGAAGGCGACCTGCAAGTCGATCAATCTCAGCTGCTCAGCGCCACGCCAGGTAAGCGACAGATTCAGCAAACCCGCCGCGAAGGCGATGCCGAAGCCGCGGCTCAGCTGCTGCGCCATGCTGGCGATGCTGCTCGCTGTGCTCATCCGTTGGTGTTCGATATCGGCGTAAACGATGGCTTGGGTTGCGGTGAACTGGAACGACTGGAAAAAGCCGCCGATCAGCAGCAAGACGAAGATCAGCACAACCGGTGTGGTGTCGGTGAAAAAGGCGCACATCGCGATCGTCACGGCGCTGATGAGCGCATTGCCGACCATGGCGTTCCGAAAGCCGAAGCGTTTCAGGATCGGCCGCGCGGTCACCTTCATCGACATGGCCCCGGCTGCGCTGGCAAACGTGAGTATGCCGGACAGAAACGCCGATATCCCAAACACGACCTGAAACAGCAACGGCAACAAGTAGACCAACGTGCCGCCACCGGCACGGAAGACTGAACCGGCGCCGATACCGGCGCGAAAAGTGGGGTTGCGGAATACCGACAGGTCCAGAAGGGCGTGAGTGTGTCGCCGTAAATGACGCAGAGCGAGCGCACCGACCATGATGCCGGCGACCAGCACCGCGCTTGCCACAGCCGCTTCGCCTGCTCCGCGTCCGATCGCCTCGATGCCATACATAATGCAAGACAGCGACACACCGGTCAGCAGGAAGCCGACCCAATCCATCCGGCGCGGATTTGCTTCCTTCGGATTATCGAAGTAACGCGACACCAGGAACATGCCGAGGAGGCCGAGCGGCACATTCACAAAGAAGATCCAGCGCCAAGAAATATAGGTGGTGATGAAGCCGCCAAGCAGCGGGCCCAGCACCGGCCCGAGCTGCGCCGGCACCTGCAGATAGGCCATCACGGGGATCAGTTGCGACTTCTCGATGCTGCGAAACAGGACGAGCCGCCCGACCGGTACCATCATCGCGCCGCCTAAGCCCTGCAGAACGCGCGCTGCCGTCAGCTGGAGCACATTTTCGCTGATCCCGCAAAAGATGGAGCCCAGGACGAACAGCGCGATTGCCGCGCGGAACACTGTGCGTCCGCCGAACCGATCCGCAGCCCAGCCGCTCACGGGAATAAAGATGGCAATGCTGAGCAGATACGACGTTACGGCAATGGTGAGCCGTATCGGATCGGTATTCAGAGAGATCGCCATTTGCGGCAGAGCCGTGGTGATTGCCGTCGCGTCGATCTGCTGCATGATGATCGCCGGGGCGACGATTACCGCCAGGATTTTTGGATTGGTTTCTTTCGGCTTCTCGCTCGGCGGCATGATGATTCGATCAGGTTTCCGACTGCGTTGAGGTGCCGGCGATCTGGCGGCGGAATATCAATGCCAGTCCGCCGGCACCCAGGGCAATGCAGGCTCCTATGAATACCGGCCAACGCAATCCCGCTGTTTCCGCGATCAATCCCATGGCCAGGGCGCCGACGGCCGGGCCGCCTTGGGCGATCATCCCATAGATGCTCATCGTCCGGCCCCGGAACCGGGATCGGATGGCAGACTGGATGAGTGTCTGGTTGCTGATGTCCATCACCACGGTGGAAAATCCGACAAAGAACATAAGCAGGCAGCCGATGATGAAGGAATTGAAGCCGACGAATAGAATGAGCGCCACCGCCATCGAAATGATCGCGATGCAGGCCATCGTCAACAGGCTTTGAACGCCGAATCGCAAAGACATCCAGACGCCGGCCAGCGTCGCACCGACGCCATGGGCGCCGAGCAGCCAGGCAAGCCCACTGGCTGCCCTGCCGAACTCGCCGGAGGCGAAGCCCGGCATCAGCTCGGTGATCGGCTTTGCGCAGACCGCGACGATAGCCAGCAAGATGAACTGATTGCGGACTGCCGGCTGCGACAGGATATAGCGCAAGCCGTCGGCGACCTCGGCAGTAATCGGCCGAGGCTCGCGCTCGGCGCGCGGCGGCGGAGGCATATCGACCAGCCGCAATGCGCCTGTGAACACGATGATAAGCAAAATGCTGATGGCGAATGTCTCCGCGACGCCGAAGGCGACGAGGGTGGCTCCGCCGACGGCCGGACCGATGAATTTGGAGGTTTGAAAAATCATGGCATTTTGGGAGAGCGCCTTGAGCAGCTTTTCACGTCCCACGAGTCCGTAGACGACGGTCTGCCGTGCCGGGCGGTTGAATGCGAAGACGGCACCCCGGAAAAGCACCAACCCGGCGAGCATCCAGATATTCATGTATCCAGATGCCATAACCGCGAAGAGAGCGATTGAATAAAGCAGCGTGAGAAGCTGCGTGAAGCGAAGCACGCCGAGGTGATTGAGGCGGTCGAGCACCGCCCCTGCATAGAGGCCGAGCGCAATTGTCGGGCCCGTTTCGGCCAGTGCCATGAGGCCGAGCCATGTCGCCGAATGGGTGAGTTCCCAGGTCAGCCAGAGGATTGCGGTGCGCTGGACCCAAATGCCGACCGAAGACGAGAAATTACCGATAAGATACCAGCGGTAGCTTCGATCGGATGTGTTAGTATCGCTCTCACTCAAATCGACGAATTCCTTCGGGCTGCGACCGCTCCTATCAGATTTTAACCGCTTCACCCGTCTTTGCGGCCCGATCGATCGCTTGCAACACGGCCACGCCGTGAACCGCGTCGTCCACCGTCACCGGGAAGGGCTTTTCGCCCATCACCGCGGCTGCAAAGGCCTCAAGTTCCGCCTTCTCGGGGTCAGCGGCGGGATAATCGGTGGTGGCGGCTTCTCCATCGAGCGACTGATAGGTGAACTGTTCGCCGTGGCGTATCTCCGCCCAGCCCCTGGAGCCGAACACTGTCGTTCTCTCATAGGTCGCGGTGGCGCCAATAGCGGTCAAAAGTCCGCTGGCGCCGCTGGCAAAACGCAGTAGCGTCGCCGTCGCGTCGGCAATTGGCAGATTGGTTGCCCGCGTCGAGCCATGCGAGACGACTTCGGCCACCGGGCCCAACAGCTCGATCATGGCGTAGAGCGGATGGTCGGCCAGCGCGCCGGCCAATACCTGACTTGAGTCCGTCTTCCAGTCGGCGCCGGGCTTGAGCTTGAAATAGCGGTCGACACAGAAGTTTCCTTCCATGTGCAGAAGGGTGCCGAGGTCGCCGGCCGCGATCCTGCGGCGCAACTCCGCCACGGCGGGGAAAAAGCAGCGGTTGTAACCAAGCGCCAGCAACACTTGATGTTTCCGGGATGCGGCACGCAAGGCCTCGGCGTCGGCCCGCGTGAGAGCCATTGGCTTGACCGCCAGCACAGGCTTTCCGGCTTCCAGCGCCGCCAACGAGTGCGCCGCGTGCAAGCCGGCTGGACCGGACGAAACCACCGCATCGATCGAGGCATCGGACAGCATCGACTTGAGGTCGCCGCTGGCTTTGAAACCATGCTTGGTTGCGAATGGTTCGGCCTTGGCCGGCGTTGCGGTGACCGCCGCGGCAAAGCGGATGCGATCGCTTTTGCCCTGTACTGATTCGACCAGCCGGCGTCCCCAGCCGCCAAGACCGATGATCCCAATGTTCAGCATGTTTCTTGGCTTGCCCCAAGCGTTGGCGGAAGATCGCGCAAACTAATCGAGGCGAGTGCGACAGTCGAGCCCAGCTCGGAGGCTTATGGGCTTATAACTCAGGGCTGCTTCGAATTATCTGAAGCCGGCGCGGTAATAGAAGGCCAGCCCGCGGATTTCTTCGTCTGTCAGCTGCGCGGCGATGGTGCGCATTCGGGCGTAGACATCGTTGCGCCGCTTACCCGATGCATAGAGCTTGAGCTGTTGCACGATGTATTCCGCCCTTTGTTCGGCGAGTACGGGGGTCTCAATCGGTCCTCCTGCGCCGGCACGGTGGCAGGATGAGCAAGGCGCTATGTTACGCTTGGGATCACCCAGTTCCACAAGCTGCACGATAGCAGGCGGAGATTCAGCCATCGTGACAAGATTAGGATTTCGCTGCGGTTGTCCGGCGTAATAGGCCGCGACGTCGGCGATTGCCGCCTCGTCCAGCGCCTTGGCAACGTCCGTCATCATCGGATGTGCGCGGCTGCCGGTGCGGTAATCGAAGAGCTGCTTGTAAATCGCTGCGCCGGATTGTCCCGCGAGGTGGGGAAACTCGACCCCGATGGATTCGCCTTTCTCGCCATGGCAAGCGACGCAAACTTCCTGCACTTTGGCATGCCCCCGCCGAACGTCGGCGCGCGCAAGAATCTGCAGAAGATCGGAGGTCCAGGTGACCTGCGATACCGGTATTCCCGGCAAGGGGGTTGGCGACTGAGGCTGCGCCGGTGATCCGGGAAGAATGCCGAGCGCGCGGCAGATCGCGGTATAGGCATCGATGCCCACGCTGCGTCCCTGGACAATCGGGATTACCAGCACACCCAGCAGGATGCCACTGAGCAGGATACCGACTACAGCGACGCTGGACCACATCCGCCATGGCTGGTCGAGTACGTGCGGTTCCGATGGACGAGGGGTTATGTCCGGCATGAGAGCCTACCGTACCCTATGAACGATCGCGCCTGGCGACGGGTCGATCAGGAACTGCGCGATCGGATATCCATAAGCGGCTATCATCAGCACGAGCACCAGCACATTCCACAGCGCGAATCCATTAAGCGCAGCGGGAACTCGAAGCGGCGGATGCACCGCCAGCGCATAGAGCGGTCGCACGATGCCTAAAGCCGGACTGCGGTGGAGGGCCGCCAAGTTTGCGACAAACAGCACCGCCGAAGCCAGCAGAATGATGCCGCCTGCGAATGAAACAACAACCCAAGGCCCCCATGCCGCGATGATCGGGTCAGCGTAGTTGAAGTTCGCCACCCGCCGCCACTGGCCCTGCAAGCCCAGCCAATGCCACGGCAAGGTCATGACCATCATGCCGATGAACCACAGCCAAAGCTGCAAGCGCAGGGGCCCCAGCGTTTTGTACTCGCGCCCGGTCAGCCGCGGCCAGATCGCGTAGGCGATCGCGAAATACATGATCACTACGGAGCCGCCGAAGATCAGATGGAAATGCGCGGTGACCCAGGACGTATTATGAACCATCGCATTCATGCCATAGCCCATGTTGACGATGCCACCGAAGCCGCCGAAGCCGAGCATGACGAAGCTAAGACCAGTGGCGAGCACCATCGGTCGCTCCCACGGCAACGAGGCGATCCAGCCGAAGATCCCGCGTCCGCCGCGCAGGCGTCCCGCGATTTCCAGCGAAGCTGTGATTGTAAAGATGGTGAGCAGCGTCGGAACCGCGACGAAGGCAGTGAGCAGCACCTGGATGAACTTGGTTGCGTTGCCGTGCTCCGGATCCATCAGCAGATGGTGCATGCCAACGGGTAGACTGTAGATCAAAAAAAGGATGAACGTCAGCCGCCCCATGGTGTCGCTGTACAGCCTGCCGCCGGCTGCACGCGGGGCCATGGTGTAAAAAGCGATATAAGCGGGAATGAGCCAGAAATAGACGATCGCATGCAACGTCCAGGAAAACAGCGTCCGCGCCAGACCGACGTCGATGGTCTGCACGAGCCCCATCGCCGCGGGGATCACTTGAAAGACAAGCTCTACCGCGACACCCACCGTGGTCCAGAGCCACATCACCGCGTTGGCCACTGTGGCGAACATCGCCAGCGGCACCGGACGTCCAGGATTTTCCCGCTTCCACTGCGTCATCGCTATTAGCATCAGGACACACCAGATCCAGGATGCGGCGACGACGAGCACGAGCCCGATGTAAAACCATACGCTTGCGGTCAGTGGCGGATAGAAGGTGAAAAGTACGGAGGCTTGGCCGGTCGCGATCGGGATGACCGTCAGCACGACCCCAAGAAGCGCCACCCAATATGCTGCCCAGGCCCAAAGCTTGCCGGGAAGTGCCCGGTTGAGCGCGGTAACCGCGACGAAATAGCCAAATCCCATGATGAAAAATGTCGTCAGTACATAGGCCATCGACACGCCATGCGCGGTGACCGACATAAAATACTGGCCGGGTGTGCCCACGTTGGCGCCGAGTGGACTGCGCACCCACATCTGCCAGGTGCCGATCGCGCAGGCGAAGAGGAAGGCGGCGAAGGCCACCCAGAAATGCGCGAGACAAAGTCGCTCAGCGTTGCGCACAGGAAATCCTCCCGTCGGGTCCCGGTTTGAACTCGTCCTGCGCCACCACCTGGACATTCGCCCACATCCCGCTATGTCCCAGGCCGCAATATTCGTGACAGGGCATCAAAAGATCGCCGGCGCGGGTGAATTCGGTATGCACCTGCGATACAAAGCCGGGCACCACCATGGTATTGACGTTGGTCCCAGTAATGAGCAGCCCATGAATTACATCCGGAGATGCAAAGCGCAGCGTCACGCGCCGGTTCGCCGGGACCACGATGCAGCGTGGGAGAAACATGAATTGGGTCGCAATCGCGCGTACGGTGACACTGCCGTCGGAACCGACTGTGGTGCCTAAATTATGTTCGGCGAATTCGCCGGACAGATGAAGCGTCTTTGGATCGAGCCGCTCGACGTTGCTGGGAGGATTGACGCTGATCGTAAAGGCCGTGAACAGAATCATACTCAACGAGGCGGCGACAAAGATGCCGACGCCGAAGGACCACATCAACTCCGTGTGCAGTATTCGTCGCTCGTGCATTTCCGGGTGAGTTTGAGACATCGCTCAACCCACGGTGCCGCGCGGAATGAAGACCAGCAGGTAAACCGCCAGATAGCCGAGCACGAGCAGCGCGACGGCCGTACCCGCGAGGACGGCGGCACCAAGCGGAACCGAACGCATCACACTCGCGAGTGCCGTCTCGTCAATATCATCTGCTGCTTCGAAGGGTGAATCTGCCGCGGAGGAAGTGTTGGATTGCATCATTCGGCTCCGGGAATAACGCCGTTGAGCGGTGGCTGATATTACAGAACAACACCTTCCTATAATCAAGGGGTTAGAGAAATGATTCGGGATCGCATTCTAAACCGCGCGACGGAACTCAACGCGCCGAAAGTAGTTCCTTCATGCGCTGCCGCACCATTTCCTTTTTGGTGACGGTGAATTCCCAATCATAGGTGTCGAAATACTGCACGCCGTCTTTCGGAATGATCTCCGGGGGCAGGTGGCTTTCGTCGATGTCATTTCGGGTCGGGACGGTGCCCATGGCGCGGTTGAACACTTCGTTGCCTTCCTTCGAGGCTATCCAATTCACAAACACCTTTGCCGCATTTGGATGCGGAGCGTTGTCGATGATGGCGACCTGGCCGAAGCTGGCGGAAATCTCGGGATACAGATCGGTAAGGTTTTCAAGGATGGCGACCGGTATTCCTTCCTTGCGCAGCTTTTCGACATCGGCATCTTCGGCACCGAGCGATATCGGATAGATGCCGCGCGCAAGTCCGTCGGTGATTTGCCGGGTGTCGCGGCTGATCATCGGCTTCTGGTCGACATAAAGCTGTTTGACGAAATCCTCACCATGCTGGAAGTAAAGATGGGCGGCCTGGTTGCTGCCGCTTCCCGGGATGGTGGGGTCCTGCAGCGCGATCTTTCCCTTCCATTTTGGATTCAGCAGGTCCTTGACCGACCGTATTTCTCCGGGCTTCACGTCCTTTGTATTGATGTGGAACATCGTCGTCACGGTGTTCGCAAGCCGCAAGATGTATTGCTCCTCCGGATCAGCGAACCAGAGCTTTCCCTTTTTCCATTTCTTGCCGTCGACGACTTCCAGCAGTTGCAGCGCAGGTTTCAGCGGTTGCAGCATCTTCTCGCGATGGAAGGTCAAGGCCATGCTTTGGATGCCGGCAAAGACGACGTCGATGGAGTGAATGCCGGCCTGACGTTCCGCGCGCATGCGCGCCGCCGACTCGGTGCTGCGGCCGCCAAGATATTCCATGTTGATGCCGTAGCGCGCCTTGAAGGCGGCGGGCAGAACCTTACGAAGTTCCTGGCTGGGCGGGCCGGAAACCACCACTTTGCCTTCTTCCTTTGCGGCGGCGAGCGTCGCCTCCCAGGATTGCTTCCAGGTGGCGTTCTGTGCCGCGGCGCTGACCGGGAGCAACGCGATCAGCGCCAGCAGGCCAAAAAGTTTCTTCATTGTTGTCTCCTCCCGGGAATTTTTGCGCGCGAGCACTGCTTCTGGAAGGCACGCTCCAATTTTGGATGGAGCCGAATGTGGTGAAAAACCGAGACGCGGTCAATCGGCGCAGCCCGCGTCCGGCGGGCTTCCGACAAGCGCGACCCGCGTCAGAATGTCCTTTGCAAAAGGATCAATCTACGGAATGCCTGCCGTGTTCAGCCGGATTTTGTAGACGCTCGAACGCGCGACGATATAGAGCGTCTTGTGGTCTGGATCGCCGAACGTCAGGTTGGCCACCAGTTCGGGTGTGAGGATCTTGCCGAGCAGCTTGCCGTCCGGTGAGATGACCCAGATTCCGCCGGGACCTGATTCATAAAGATTGCCCTTGATGTCGACTTTCATCCCGTCGGCGATCCCGGGCGTCTTATCCGCACTCATGTCGAAGAAAACCTGCGGATTCACAGGGATGTCGTCGGCGCCGACTTGGTAGCGCCGGACGATTTTCAGGCCGCCATTGTTCAAATAGAGATATTTTTCATCCGGCGACAAAGCCAGTCCGTTCGGCGTTTCGACTTCCGGCGCGACCCGCGTCACCTTGCCGTTCTTGAGCATGAAGACGCCGCGGAAATCCAGTTCCTTGCTGGGGTCCTTGTCGCGCAGGCGCATGCCGTTGTAGCCGTCGGTGAAATAGATCGTGCCGTTTTTCTTGGAAACCAGATCATTGGTGCCACCAAAGCGTTTTCCCTCATAGCGAGCGGCCAGCACGGTCCGCTTGCCGTCGTGTTCAATGCGGTCGATAGACCGGCCGGTCCAGGTGGCGATCAGCAGGCGGCCCTGCGGGTCCAGCGTCAATCCGTTCGACCCGATCATCGGGAATTCTTCGTATTTCGGATCGCTTTTGTCTCTGCCGTTGTTCTGGATAAAGCCGACACGCCAGATGTCGTAGCCGGTGTAACCGCTGCGATCCATGAACAGCGACTGCTGGCCGTCCGGCGTCAGCTTGAAGATTACGTTGGCCGGCATGTCGCTCAACAACAGGTAGCCCGGCTTGCCTTTCTTCTGCACCCAGACGATTCCCTCGACGAAGCCATAGCCGGTTTTCACCATCTGCAATTTGGCGTCGGGCGAAACCAGCGCATCGAAAGACGGATCGATCTTGACGACGGCCGGTTTGTCGTCCGCCGTCTGGGCATGAACCGCGGCAGTGCCGGCAATGGGGGCACAGAGCAGCGCAGCAGAGATGAAAAGTTTTTTCATTGAAGCCTCCCCGGCCTTACTTGTCGGCCATTGCCCGCTCCTGATAACCGGGAATGGCATAGAGTTCGGGGTTGGCCGCATCCGGTGTCATCTGCCCGGTTTCCACCAGAAGATCGAGCATCTGCTTCATCCCGTCCATGCTGAGCTTG
>JAXDOO010000413.1:0-2683 GCA_034668865.1 Alphaproteobacteria bacterium | reverse complement strand
ACATGCACCGGTCCATGCCCGGGCACATAAGTATCTGCCGGGAAGCGGCGGGCGATGATGTTGTCGAGCAGAATGATCCAGTTCTTCACATTGGAGAAAAACACGCCGGCGGATTCGCCCTGGCCCGGGTGGATTTCGGTGTCGAGCAGATCGCCCATCAGGAATACGCGCCGCTGCGGGATGTAAAGAGTGACGTCGCTGGTGGAATGCGCGCTGCCTTCCTCGGTGATCTGGAAGGTGAGCCCGCCGAAGCGCAGTGTCATCGCGCCCTCAAACGCGAGGTCGGGCAGCACCAGCTCGGCATTCTTGTAGGGCGCATCCTGCGGCCGGTTTGAGGCCTTGCGGCTGGCGAACTCCGCGCCCTCCTGCATGTTGAGATCGCGCATCTGCTTGCGCGTGGCGATATAGGTCGGCTTGTCCTCGCGATAGGCCCAGATGCCGGTGGCATGATCGCCAGCCGAATGCGAGGTCACGATATAGCGCACCTTCTTGTCGGTGGTCTTGCGGATGGCCGCCAGCACCTGATCGGCGGTGCGCAGGTCCGCGTCGAACACCAGCACCCCGTCCTGCGTGACCACAAAGACCGCGTTGCTGGAGCCACGCGAATTTTCCAGGAAATAAACGTCTTCCGCGATCTTTTGCATGGTCATGCGGTCGGGACCGGCGTCGCCTTGCGCCATGGCCGGCGCGGCCCAGCCGGCTACGCCAATCGCAATCGTCAGAAATAATCGCATCGCTCGCATCAATGCCTCCCTCGACCTTTTGCTTGCCGTCAGAGTAGCAAAGCCATTACGGGGCGATAAGCCTAGGCGGATAATGTTGGAACAGGAAGTGGACCGCATGGAACGCAGTCCTTGGTCATGGACGGGTGCGGGGAACTTCTGAACCACCGCACTAGCCCATGATCGGCTGCGCCAGCATCCACAGGCTGGTCATCGTATAGCCGACCATCAGCAACAGCATCGGAATCTGACTGAGCAGCGCGGCACGGCGCGTGCCAAAGACATTGAGCGCAACCCGGTGCGCGACATAGACCGCAATCACATGCCCGACAACGATCGCAACGATCGCGGTATGCCAGATCACCTTGAGCGGAATGGCGGCGCGGTCGGGCACGAAGTCGCGTCCGCCAAACAGGTCCCAACCGAAGGCGAAGGGGTCGGACGCCGCCGGCACCAGGAATTGGATCTGGGTGTAGAACCAGTAGAGATAATGCGCGATGTGGTAGGCGACCGAGATCGGCACGAGTGAGAGCACGAACAGGCCCATGATCTCGAGCGTGCTGCGTTTCGGCGCCGCGCCCGCATAGCCGATCATGCGCATCAGCGCGCTCACCACGAAAAACAATCCGAAGAGGATGGCCGTCGCGACCAGGAAACTCAGCGTGGTCTTCACCGGAGCATGGATGCCGTCTGACTCCTCAAGCTCGCCGAGGGCGACCATCAGATCGATCCATTGCGCGGTGTCCATAAATCCTTCGAAGGCAACCAGCGCGAGCACCATCAGCACCACGATGACCATCGATAGCGACAAGGGGTGCTGCACGATCAGCCCGACACCATAGCCGCGCAGCGTGATTTCGCGCTTTTCCGGCGGCGCGAGCAGAAAGGCTTCCGGGCAATCGGTGCATTCGCCGTTGTCGTCCGGCGGGCAATCAGCCCGCCGGCAGATCTCGCGATCCGCAACCGGCAATGCCGTCGGCGAAAAGCGGGCGAGCACGCCGAAAAGCAGCGTGAAAGCCTCGCCATGGGCGAGCCAGGCGGGCGCGCCGAAAGCAAGCATGCCGATCCAGGTCACGACGGAGTAGAACGCGACAGCGCAAGCGAGCGCTCGGGAATCCCCGGCGAGGCCGGAGGCGAGCATGAACCAGGTGAATCCGACAATCATCAGGATTCCCGGCGACATGCCGAGGCGGCGCGGGTAGGGAAGCTCGAAGGAAAGCCGGCGGTGGGTCAGTCTGCGCCATAGGGCGTCAGCCCATTCGAACAGGATGAGCCAGGGATTCACCAGCAGCCAGATATTGCCGAGCAGCACCGACGCGAAGGCCAGGCCGACCCAGCCGATCACCCAGAAGATGGTCGGTGCGGCATTGCGGGAATAATCCGGCAGGCCGACGAAGCCGGCCAACAGCGCGAGGACGAAAAGGAAAACCGAAAAAATTTTCACCACCAGCAGCACGGGTTCGCTGCCAAGGATGCGGCCCGGCGGCGCGGCCAACAGATTAGGCCGCGGGGTGCGCGTTTCTTTCTGCGGTTGCAGAAACCAAGCGGTCATTAGGAATGACAGGACGACGACCGCGCTGCCGCCCGCCACGTTCATCCACAGCGGCACCGGCAGGTCGTAACGTTCGCCATAGGCATGCGCCTGCGCCGCCGTGGTTGCTGGAAGCATGGCTGCAAGAGCGAAGAAAAAGCGCCGGACCATTGTCAGGGATGCACTTCTAAATAGAGCACTCTGCCACCGTGATGATGCCCGCCCGGTTTGTCCTGCAGCTTTTCGACGGAGAAGCGGCCGGCTATGCGCGCTCTCAGCGCGGTCATGGCCGGTTCGCCGGGCTTCACCGCCACTTCGATATCATAACCGTGAAGATGCAGGCGGGCCGGCTGATCGCTGGTCCAATGCAATTCGATCGACTCGCCTTGCTTCACCTTGATGATGCGCTGATCTTTCGGAAGTTCGCCCG
>JAXDOO010000412.1:0-3989 GCA_034668865.1 Alphaproteobacteria bacterium | reverse complement strand
TCGGTGAAGAACGCGCCCATCTCGGGGTACGCCGTCCGATCCACCGCATCGCGCCCCCCGCGGAAATGCATGATCGAGGGCGAAGGCACGCACTGCTTCGGCGTGCGCGTGGTCGCCGACCGCAGGAACCTGAAATCGTCCACCGAGATGCCGCGGGCGTGCTTGAGCTTGCTCTTGACCACCGTCTTCGGCGGCACCCAGGCGGCCTGGCTGCCGGCGCTCTGGAAATGGATCGGCATGCCGCCTTCCACCGCCGCCCCGTCGATCGCGGACACGAAATCCATCCACCAGTGGCCGCGCCGGTAGTCCCCGTCCGTGATGCTCTGCAAGCCAGCATCCTCCTGCAGCTTCACCGCGGCCCGCACTTCCTTGTCTTCCAGTGCCTTGAGGTCCGCGGCCGTGATTTCGCCCTTCTTGTGCTTCTCCCGTGCCTCGATCAGATGCGACGGGCGCAACAGGCTGCCGACATGGTCGGCGCGGAACGGGGGCTTGGATCGGGCAGCCATAGGGATTCTCCCAATGATTCTGTAGGGCGGGCCTCCGGTCCGTTTTTAAGCGGTACCAAAGGCTTTACAAGAGCTTTCCCACCCCCTTCCCCGGCCTATATAATCATTACCGTCCCGCGGTCTCCGCGGGCGGCCGCCCATACTGGGCCCCCGCCCGCCGTTCCGCGGCACAACTTTGTCAGCGTTTACGCCAGGATCGGGTCAACAATACATGGCTACAAAACTCGCTGAGAGTGAACGGTCGGAACCTCGCCGCCGGTCGCTAGAGTCCGTCGTCATCCGCTTTGCCGGCGATTCCGGCGACGGCATGCAGCTCACCGGCACGCAGTTCACGCAGACCACCGCGCTGATGGGCAACGACATCGCCACCTTCCCCGATTTCCCGGCCGAGATCCGGGCCCCGGCAGGCACCACGTTCGGCGTGTCCGCGTTCCAGATCAATTTCGCGTCCTACGACATCATGACCCCGGGCGACGCGCCCGATGTGCTGGTGGCGATGAACCCCGCGGCGCTGAAGGTGCACCTGAAGGATGTGCCGAAGGGCGGCACTGTGCTGGTCAACACCGGCGCCTTCAACGAGCGCAACCTGCAGAAAGCGGGCTACAAGGCCAACCCGCTGGAAGACAACACGCTGACCGACCACCGCCTGATTGCGGTCGATATGTCCAAGCTCACGCTGAAGGCGGTGGAACCGCTTGGGTTGAACCAGCGCGACGGTCTGCGCTGCAAGAACGTGTGGGCGCTCGGGCTGATGTTGTGGATGTACGGCCGCGACCGCGAGCCGGCGATCAAATGGATCAAGGGCCGTTTCACCAAAGAGCCGAAGATCGCGGATGCCAACATTGCCGCGCTGAACGCGGGCCATGCGTATGGCGAGACAGCCGAGATCTCCGGCTCGATGACCGCGTTTGCCGTGGCGAAGGCAAAGAGCGTACCGGGCGTATACCGCGCGGTCACGGGTACCGAGGCAATTGCCTGGGGTCTGGTGGTCGGCGCGCAGAAGGCGGGATTGAAGCTGTTCCTCGGCTCATACCCGATCACGCCGGCCTCGGCGCTGCTGCACACGTTGGCCAACCTGAAGCCGTACGGCGTGACGACGTTCCAGGCGGAGGATGAAATCTCGGCCGTGTGCTCGGCCATCGGCGCATCGTATGCCGGCCAGCTCGGCATCACCTCGTCGTCCGGGCCGGGTGTCGCGCTCAAGACCGAAGCGATCGGCTTGGCGTTCGCCACCGAGCTGCCGCTGATCGTTGTGAACAATCAGCGTGGCGGGCCGTCCACCGGCCTGCCGACCAAGACCGAACAGTCGGACCTGTACCAGTCCGTGTTCGGACGTAATGCCGATACGCCGCTGCCGGTGGTCGCTACCTGCACGGCGGGCGACTGCTTCTACACGGCCATCGAGGCGGTGCGGATCGCCAGCAAATACATGACGCCGGTGATACTGCTGACCGACGGCTATCTCGCGAACGCCGCCGAGCCGTGGCTGATCCCCAATGTCGACGATATCCCGGACTTCAAGGTGACGTTCCGCACCGATCCGGAAGGGTTCCACCCCTATCTGCGCGATGAAAAAACGCTGGCGCGCAATTGGGCGGTTCCGGGCACGCCCGGCCTGATGCATCGCATCGGCGGCATCGAGAAGGACTACGACACCGGCCACATCTCCTACGAATCCGACAACCACCACCGCATGACCAAGGTGCGGGCGGAGCGGGTTGCCAACATCGCCAACGACATTCCTTTGCAGACCGTGGCGCACGGGACGGAGCGCGGCAAGCTCGCGGTGGTCGGCTGGGGCTCGACCTTCGGCGCGATCAACCAGGCGGTGCGGCGCTCGCGCGAGGCCGGGCTGGATGTCTCGCATATCCATATCCGGCACATCTTCCCGCTGCCCCGTAACCTGGGCGAGCTGCTGAAGGGCTACGACAAGGTGCTGGTGCCGGAGATGAACAACGGCCAGCTGGTGACGCTGCTGCGCGCCACCTACCTGGTGGATTGCGAGTCGATGACTCAGATTTCCGGCCAGCCTTATAAGGTCACCGACCTTGAGGCGGCGATCCGCGCGCGTGTGGAGAAATAACGATGAATATCGAAACGCCTACCGCGAAACTCACACCCAACGACTACGCGTCCGACCAGGAATTGCGCTGGTGCCCGGGTTGCGGCGATTACGCGATCATCAAGGGCGTGCACAAGGCCCTTGCCGACCTGCAGCTGCCGCTGGAGAAGACCGTGTTCATCTCCGGCATCGGCTGCGCGGCGCGGTTCCCCTATTACATGGCGACCTACGGCTTCCACACGATCCACGGCCGCGCGCCGGCGATCGCGACCGGGACGAAGCTCGCCAACCCCGAACTCGATGTGTGGGTGGTGATGGGTGACGGCGACTGCCTGTCGATCGGCGGCAACCACACGCTGCATGCCATCCGGCGCAACGTCGATCTGCAGCTTCTGATGTTCAACAACGAGATCTACGGGCTTACCAAGGGCCAATACTCGCCGACCTCGAAGGTTGGCACCCGCTCGCCGTCAACGCCGCAGGGCTCGATCGACTCGCCGGTCAACGCCTGCGTGTTCGCGCTCGGCGCCGGCGGGCGCTTCGTCGCCCGCACCGTCGACACCAACCTGAAGCATCTGCCGGAAGTGCTGAAGTCGGCGCACGCGCACAAGGGCGCATCGTTCGTGGAAATCCTGCAGAACTGCATCGTCTACAACGACGGCGTGTTCAACGACATCACCGACAAGACGGTGGCGTCCGACCGCCAGATCATGGTCGAACACGGCAAGCCGCTCGTGTTCGGCAAGGACGGAAAGAAAGGCCTGCGGCTGAAGCCCGGCCTGTTCGAGCTCGAGGTCGTGACCGTGGGCGAGAACGGAATCACCGACAAGGACATCCTGGTCCACGACCAGAAGAACAAGATCCTGGCCACCATGCTGGCCTCGATGGAGGACGCGCCGTTCCCGGTCGCCATGGGCGTGCTGTATTGCAACCCCGCCGAGATTTCCTACGAGGCTGCGGTGTGGAAGCAGACGGCCGAGATTGTCGCCAAGGCTGGCGAGGTCGATCTCAACAAGATGCTGCGGCGCGGCAACACATGGACCGCGGCCTAGTTCAACCCGATGTGAAACATGCGAAAGGCCCGGCCGCTTGCGCCGGGCCTTTCATTTTCGAGTCGCTATACTGTGCGAATGATGGCGGATAGAGCCGGACAATAAAATAACGGGAGACGCTTTGATGAGTCTGTCGGTCGCGATTGTCGGGTCTGGCCCGGGCGGGATGTACGTCGCCCAGGCGCTGCTGGAAAAAGTCCCGGGTGTGAAGATCGACGTCATCGAGCGGCTGCCCTCCCCGTTCGGCTTGATCCGCGGCGGCGTCGCACCCGACCACGCCACCACCAAGAACGTCGCGCGCGCGTTCGAGAAGACGCTGCAGAAACCGGGCGTCCGCTATCTCGGCAACATCGAGGTGGGCAAGACCGT
>JAXDOO010000411.1:0-5732 GCA_034668865.1 Alphaproteobacteria bacterium | reverse complement strand
GCAAGGAGGGCCCCGGCCCCTTGGTGGCGAGCCTGGGCAAGATAGCGGGCACATTCCCAATCCCGATTGCGGTCGTGCCCGGCCACCTCGCCGACGAAGAACTGGACGCGATGTCGTAGCGCGGGGCCAAAGCGCTTGAATACGGCCCGTAAACGGCCCATTTAATTGTCATATGAGTGCCAGCGGGCCTTGAACCCGTGCGAGCCAGGAGCCGCCATGTTCATCCAGACTGAGACGACCCCTAATCCGGCGACGTTGAAATTCCTTCCCGGGCGTAGCGTGCTTGCCTCTGGCACCCTCGACATGCCCGATCGGGGCAGCGCTGCGAAATCGGCGCTGGCGGAGCGGCTATTCGATATTGCCGGCGTGACCGGCGTGTTCTTCGGTTCGGACTTTATCACCGTCAGCAAGAACGCGGGCGAGTGGCAGCAGCTCAAGCCCGCGATCCTCGGCGCGATCATGGAGCATTTCATGTCCGGCGCGCCGATCGTCAAGGAAACGGAAACGGCGAACGCTCCGGAAGGTAAGGATGAATTCTTCGATGCGGCCGATGCCGACACCGTAGCGACGATCAAGGAATTGATCGAGACCCGAGTGCGGCCGGCGGTGGCCAATGACGGCGGCGACATCACCTTCCGCGGCTTCAAGGACGGCGTTGTCTATCTCGACATGAAGGGCTCCTGCTCGGGGTGTCCGTCCTCCACCGCGACGCTTAAGCACGGCATCCAGAACCTGCTGAAGCATTTCGTGCCGACGGTGGTGGAGGTCCGGCCGACCTAATACCTTCGGCTATTCAGCTCCCCTGAGATAATTGCCGCGAGCGTGTTTACTGGCTCGTCCGCTTTCGCGCATGATGGCGACCCAATGCGCGTGCTTGCCATCGATACCGCATTAGCTGTATGCGCCGCCGCCGTTCTGGACACCGAACGGCCCGACCTGCATGCGCGCGAATCGGTGCCTATGGTCCGTGGCCATGCCGAAGCGCTGATGCCGCTGATCGCGCGCGTGATGGACGCCGCCGAGCTGGAATTTTCCGAAATCGACCGCATCGCCGTCACCACCGGCCCGGGTAGCTTCACCGGTCTGCGGGTGGGCATCGCCGCAGCGCGCGGTATTGCGCTCGCCGCTGCCAAGCCGTCGGTCGGACTTTCCACGTTGGCCGCTTACGCCGCGCCGCTCATCGCGAAAGACGACAGTATCCCGGTGCTGGCGGTGATCGATGCGCGGCACGAGCAAGTCTATCTGCAGGTTTTCGGCGTCGGCGGGCGTATGCTGCTGTCGCCGCGGATCGGTTCGATCCAGGAGGCGCTGCGGGTCTTGCCGCTCGGCCCCGTGCGCATCGTCGGCTCGGCCGCCAGTGTGATTGCCGCGGCCTGGCCCGCGAACTTGCCCGCCCCCGCGCTGGTGGAGACGCATCCTGCGCCGGATATTGACTGGGTGGCGCGGCTGGGCGCCGCCGCCGTCGGCCTCGCCCCACCGAAGCCGCTCTATCTGCGCGCGCCGGACGCGCAGCCGCAGGATGCTTCACGATTGGCGCGGCGCTGATGGGCTTCATTTCGCGATTATTCTTCCGCCCTGAGCCGGTGCTGTCGGAAGCACAGCCAAAAGATGCCCCAGCCATGGCCGCGTTGCATGCGGCATCCTTCCGGCGCGGCTGGAGCGAAGACGAATTTCGCTCCATGCTCAGTGACAAAGCCGTGCTCGCGCATCGCGCCATGCAGGGCAGCAAATTGACCGGCTTCATCATCAGCCGCATGGCGGAAGATGAATCCGAAATCCTGTCGGTTGCCGTCGCAGCTTCAGGGCGGGGGCGCGGCCTGGCCGGACGGCTGTTGCATCTGCATCTGCGCCGCCTGGCGGGCCTCGGCATGCGCAGGGTCTTCCTCGAAGTCGGCGAGGATAATACCCCTGCCGTCCGGCTCTATACGCGTGCCGGCTTCGAGCAGGTATCGCGGCGGCAGGGCTATTATCAGAACGACGCCGGGCGACAAACCGCCGCGCTTGTGCTGCGCTGCGACTTTGAGTGAAGAGGGGAATAGACGCTTTCCGGCGGCAATCCTATGCTATGCCGCGGGGTGACCAAGAGGCTTCCGACGTGCCCAAACAGACCGATATTGAAGCACAGTGCGCCGCCAAAGGCATGCGGATGACCGAACAGCGCCGCGTCATCGCGCGCGTCTTGGGCGCTTCGGAAGATCACCCGGATGTCGAGGAATTGTATCGGCGCAGCGTGAAGATCGACGACCGTATTTCGATCTCGACGGTCTATCGCACGGTCAAGCTGTTCGAAGATGCCGGTATCATCGAACGGCATGACTTCCGCGACGGCCGCTCGCGTTATGAACAGATGCCGGAGTCGCATCACGATCATCTGATCAATCTGCGCACCGGAAAGGTGATCGAATTCCAGTCGGAGGAAATCGAGCGGTTGCAGGCGGAGATCGCGCGCAAGCTTGGCTATCGCCTGGTGGACCACCGCCTCGAGCTTTACGCCATCCCGCTCGACGACGAAAAAAGCCGGCGCTGACGTCAAATCCGCTCGCCGACGCTGGCACGGCGTGCGGCAGCGGCATTCCTTTTTACCAAAAAAACCGCTAAGAGAAGAGAATCCGGGCGCCCGGGTGCAGACAGCTCAGGATTCGCCAGTTATCTTAAAGCTTAAGGCATCGGCCCGAGGGCCCGCGGATCGACATAACGACCGGCATGAGCGGACCTCGCAAGCTCTATATCAAGTCATACGGTTGCCAGATGAACGTCTACGACTCGCATCGTATGGCGGACACACTGGCGCCGCGGGGCTTCGTTGAGTGCGCGCGCCCCGAAGACGCCGATCTCGTCATCCTCAATACCTGTCACATCCGCGAAAAGGCCGCCGAGAAGGTCTATTCCGAGCTCGGCCGCATCCGCAAAATGAAGGAAGCTGCCGCCGCCGATGGCCGGCAGATGCGGATCGCAGTGGCGGGCTGCGTCGCGCAGGCGGAAGGCCAGGAGATCATGCGGCGCGCGCCCGTGGTCGATCTCGTCGTCGGCTCGCAGAATTATCATCGCCTGCCGGATTTCCTGACGCGCGCGGAAGCGGGCGAAAAAGTAATCGACACCGAATTTCCGGCTGAAGACAAATTCGATTTCGTCGCGCCAGCAAGTCGCGCCGCCATGCGCGCGCGCGGCGTTTCTGCCTTCGTCACTGTGCAGGAAGGTTGCGACAAATTCTGTACCTTCTGCGTGGTGCCTTACACCCGCGGCGCGGAGGTTTCGCGGCCGGTCGCCAAGATTCTGGCCGAAGTCGAGCGGCTGGCGGATGCTGGCGTGCGGGAGATCACGCTGATCGGGCAGAACGTCAACGCCTATCATGGCGAAGGCCCCGGCAGCGCCGCTTTCACGCTGGGACGTCTGTTGCAGCGCCTCGCTGAAGTGCCGGGCATTGCGCGGCTGCGCTACACCACCAGCCATCCTTGCGATGTCGACGACAGTTTGATCGCGGCGCATCGCGATCTGCCAGTGCTGATGCCCTTCCTGCATCTGCCGGTGCAATCCGGCTCCAACCGTATTCTCGCCGCGATGAATCGCCGCCACACGCGCGCGGATTATCTGCGCGCGTTGGACCGTTTGCGCGCCGCGCAGCCGGAAATCGCTTTTTCTTCCGACTTCATCGTCGGCTTTCCGGGAGAAAGCGATGAAGATTTCGCCGCTACGCTTTCGTTGGTGGAGGAGGTAGGCTTTGCCGCCGCCTATTCCTTCAGATATTCGGCGCGGCCGGGCACGCCCGCCGCGGAAATGACCAGCCCTGTGCCGGATGCGGTGCAAATCGAGCGGCTGGCGCGGCTGCAGGCCGCGATTGACGCCCAGCAGGACGCCTTCAACCGGCGCGCGGTCGGCGGAAGCTTCGAGGTATTATTTGAAAAAGCTGGGAAATATCCTGGCCAGCTGGTCGGCCGTTCCCCATATTTACAGCCCGTGCATGTCGCCGCATCGGCGGCGCTGATTGGAGAATTTCGCAGCGTGAGCATCCACGATATCGACCGCTATAGCCTCTTCGGAGACTTGGTGGAAAACGCGCCGGCTGTTTTGCGGGCGGCGCTGGTAGACGCGGAAGTCTGATGCGCAGCTTCGAAACCCCGAACGGATCGATCTTGCCCGAGGCCGAGGGCAGCGCGCCGACGCAGATCGTGCTTGCCTTTGAAGACAACCGGCTCGCTTCGGCGCTGTTCGGCCAATACGGGCAGAATCTGGCGCTGATCGAGCGGCGTCTTGGCGTGGTCGCCGACTCGCGTGGCAACCACGTCACCATCGAGGGCAGGCGCGAGGCCTGCGAGCAGGCGCGTCGCGTGCTGGAAAGCCTTTATGAAAATCTCAAGCGTGGGCACGATCTCGCCGCCGGGGACGTGGAGGGCGCGATCCGACTCGCCATCGCGCAAGGCTCGTTATTTGATTTCGACCCCTCCGCGGCGCAGCCGAATTTCGAGGAATTGAATCTGCGCAAGCGCCCGGTGCGCGCACGCACCGCCGCACAGGATGCCTATATCCGCGCGCTGCGCCGCCACGCGCTTGTCTTTAGCACCGGTCCGGCCGGCACCGGCAAGACCTGGCTGGCGGTGGCGCAGGCCGTGCAATTATTCGAGCGCAAGGAAGTGGACCGCATCATCCTGTCGCGGCCGGCAGTGGAAGCGGGCGAGCGGCTCGGCTTCCTGCCCGGCGACATGCGCGAAAAAGTCGATCCCTATCTCCGCCCGATCTATGACGCCCTGTACGACCTGATGGATCAGCGCATCGTCGAGCGCGCGCTGCAATCGGGCGAGATCGAGATCGCCCCGCTCGCCTTCATGCGCGGGCGCACGCTGACCAATGCGATGGTCATTCTCGACGAAGCGCAGAACACCACTTCAATGCAGATGAAGATGTTCCTGACCCGGCTGGGCGAGAACAGCCGGATGGTGGTCACCGGCGATCCGAGCCAGGTCGACCTGCCGCCGGGACAGACTTCGGGTCTGGCAGAGGCGGTCGCGCTGCTCAAAGACGTCGAAGGCATCGGCCACGCCACTTTTACCGCCGAAGATGTTGTCCGCCACGAATTGGTGGCGCGAATCGTCGATGCCTATGACAAGGCCGGGCCGGCGGTGATGCGCAGGCGCGAGGCGAGAGAATGACCGCCACCTCGCCGCGCGGGAGATTCACCCGCATGCCTTCCATCGACATCGTCCGCGAGTCGCCGCTGTGGGACGAACAGCCGGACATAGACATTGCGCTCCGCAGCGCGATCGCGGAGGCTTCCGTCGAGCTGTCATCAAAAGATGCGGAGCTCGCTATCGTCCTGACCGATGATGCGAGAATTCGTGCGCTCAACCGGGTCTGGCGCGGCTTCGACAAGCCCACCAATGTGCTCTCTTTTTCTGCCGAGGATCGCCGCGGCGGCGAAGGCGCGCCCGCGCTGCTCGGTGATATCGTGATCGCCTATGAAACGGCCGAACGGGAAGCGCTCGCACAGGACACGCCGTTTCTGCATCATCTTGCGCATCTCACCGTGCACGGCTTCCTCCATCTGCGCGGCTATGACCACGAAGCGGAGGACGAAGCCGAGATAATGGAGCGGCTGGAGCGCCAGATCCTCGCGCGGCTGGATATTGCCGATCCCTATGCGGCGCGTAATGCCAACTGAGACTATGCCCGAAAGCGACCCACCAAAGCGTAACGAATTGTCCAGTCAGCGCGACACCGATCATGCGCCGGCGCGGCCG
>JAXDOO010000410.1:0-3570 GCA_034668865.1 Alphaproteobacteria bacterium | reverse complement strand
CCGCCAATCAAGACGCCTCTAGATGGCGCCCCCGGATGAGCAGGCAGCAACACGATACAGAACTCCTCGAGGAAAAAAGCGTGCATGCAGGGGATGTCCCAGGATAAGTGCAAGAGCTTGTTGTTGTTACGAAAAACCTGTGCGTAGCGTGGGATAACAGCGCCCGTGCAGCACGAGTCAACGCTCCAGGGAATCTCTTTTTTTAGCTGGCATTCCCAAATGGTCAGTACGCACCATCCGGAAGCCCGAAGACGTGTGCCGATCTCGGGTAGACCCGAGATCGGTGCGCCCCCTCAGGATGAGGCGGAACGTGTTGTGAGGCTCAGCCCTAGCTCGCCTTCCGCTCCGCTGCCGGCCATTTCAGCACGGCGTCACCGATGGCGCGGCGTTCCGCGTCCGCCACCCATTGCGGGTCCATGTCGATGACTTCGTTCACCTTGTATTTGACGTCTTCCATCTTCTCGTCGTCGCCCAGGAGAGAAACGGCGGTCTTGCGCGCTTCGGCATTGTTGCCGATCAGCGGCGGGCAATGCGTCTCGAGGATCGTGGTGTGCTGGTCGGAGCAGTTGAAGGCCCAATGCACTTTGTTGCGCGGGATCCGCATGAGGTCGCCCTTCTTGCAGTGGTAGCCTTCGCCTTCGACAAAGAACCACATCTCGCCTGACATGATGTAGTTCATCTGCTCGCAGTCGTGCCGGTGCGGCTTGGTATGATAGCCCGGGCCGCGTTCGGCAAACATGATGCTTGACTCGATGCCGTGAACGCGCTGCGTGGACATCACGATGTCTTTATGCGCGGCGGCCGACGGCATTGCGGTGCGCACCGGCAGGTCGTCTTTTTTGGCGTGATAGTTCTGTCGTCTGGCCATTAGGTGTTCCTCTTGTTCACTATTCGCGGTAAGCCCGCCCCCGTCATTGCAGGCCGGACGCAGGCACGATCTTTTCCAGTTCCTCGATGGTTTCCTTCGGCGTCGCATAGAGCGCGGCCACCAGCTTTTCGAGTTCTTCCGGCGGCCGGTAGGTCATATCGACCGAAGTTTTTTTCGCCTCTTCGATTAGCGCCGGGTCTTTCAGAGCATCGGCGAAGGCTTTGCGCAGCGCGGCAAGCCGGTCTGCCGGCACGCCGGGCGGAGTGACATAAGGCCGGCCAAACTCGGTGCTGGAGAAGAGGAAGCGAAGCATCTGCTTCTGCTTTTCCGTCTTGGCGAATTCGTAGATCGATGGGATGCTCGGATCTTCGTGGAAGTCGGCCTCCTCCACATGAAAAAGAATTTTCAGCACGCCATCCTTGACCATCTGGGCGTGATGGCTCTGGAACACGCCATGGGTGTGGCAGATGCCTTCCACTTCTCCGCGTTCGAGCGCCAGCATCGCCGCGCCGGATCCCTGATAGCCTTCCACCACCTTGAATTTCGCGCCGAGCAGGTTGTTGAGCGCGGCGGGAACGATGCTGAGCGAAGAGCCGGCCCCGGAGCCCGCGACGATCACCTCGCGCGTGAAAACATCCTCGGGAGATTTGACGCCGCTCTTGGCGGAAACCATGCAGACGCGGCTCGGCAGCGAGGAGCCGCCGACCCAGCCGAATTTCCGCGGGTCGGCCTCGATGTTCATTTTTCCAATCACCGCCTGGCTCGCGATGTTGCGCGAGAACGAGCCGAACACCGTTCCGTCCTTCGGCGCCTTGTTGTAGAGGAAGTTGGTGGCGGTGACCGTCGAGGCGCCTGGCATGTTCTGCACGATGACGGTGGGATTGCCCGGGATGTGATTGCCGATGTGCCGCGCAAGAATCCTGCCGCCTATGTCGTAGTCGCCGCCGGCGGCGTTGCCGATGATGATCTTGATCTGCTTGTCCTTGTAGAATTCGGCGACCGATTGCGCCGCGGCCGGAGACAGCTGGAAGATGAGCGCTGCGCCCAATAACAAAGCGGACGCGACAGCCGGTTTTCTCATGGTCCCTCCCGAGGACTTTTATGATGTGATCGTATCCTACCGGACCCAAACGGGCGTAGGCAACGTGGCGGATCGAACCAGGAAGAGGCGATTAAGGGTAGCGTCAATGGCCGGAGTAAAGGAATATCGTTCTGACCGGCCGGCAAGCTGACAGGCGGACATCTACAATGCTCGAGGGTTTCACCCGGACCGAAATCAAGACCAGCGGCGCACGCATCGTCACGGCGCATGGCGGCAAGGGCCCGCCGGTCCTGTTGATGCATGGCAATCCCTTCACACACCTGTCCTGGCACAAGATCGCGCCGCGGCTGGCGCGCGAATTCACTGTCGTGTGCACGGATTTGCGCGGCTACGGCGATTCCGAGAAGCCGCCGGGCGGCGACGACCACAGCGGCTATTCGTTTCGCGCCATGGCGCAGGACCAGGTCGAGGTGATGGCCGCGCTCGGCTTCGCCCGCTTCCATGCCGCCGGGCACGACCGCGGCGCACGCGTGCTGCACCGCATGTGTCTGGATCATTCCGACAAGGTAGCGAGCGCCGCCATACTCGACATCATTCCGCAGCACTACCTCCTCAACAATGTCACGCGCTCCTGGGCCACGTTCTCCTGGCACTGGTTTTTCATGATCCAGCCCTATGACCTGCCCGAGCGTATGATGAGCGCCGATCCCGATTTCTACATCAAGAAGAAGTTGTCCAAGACCAAACAGGGGCTGAGCTTCTTCGACGAGGCCGCGCTCGCCGAATACATCCGTTGCATCCGCAATCCGGAAACCGTGCATGCGATGTGCGAGGATTACCGCGCGACCTTCGGCGTCGATCTGGAGATGGACACGAAGGACTTCGAGGCCGGCCGCAAGATCACTTGCCCCGTCCAGCTGCTGTGGGGCGCGACCGGCGGCGTCGGCCGCAATCACAAGTCGATGGAGATCTGGCCGCTCTATGCCTCCGACATCAGAGGCGGCAAGGCGCTGCCCTGCGGGCATTATCTCTCGGAGGAGGCGCCCAACGAGACGTATGAAGAACTGCGGGCGTTCTTTGCCGGGGGCGAACTTCGGTAGCGCCTCCTATTGCCCTCAAGGGCAATGCACTCAGGTACAATTCACTCCCACGTTGAAGGACGTATCTTTGTTGCGCCGTTTCTGGCCCCTGAAATTCGACGTTATGGCCCGAGGCATCTTGGCTCCCAACAAGGAGAAAGCTGATGATCAGATTGATCGCTTTTACCGCCTTCGTGATAGCCGTCACAACTTCAGTACAAGCAATGCCAGTCGCTCCGGCTCATGAGCAGGACGGCATGATCACACGAGTCGCGGTCGCATGCGGCGTGGGTAGAACACGCGTCAACGGCGTTTGCGTGGCGAGAACCACCAAACGGCAAGTCCGCAGGTGCAAAGTGTGGGGCGCAGGGAACGTTTGCGCTCGGTGGTATTGAGCCGCCAATCCGATCCATGACAAGGCGCCTGGAACGCTAAGACGCCTTCACAATCGGAATGCAAATGCCGGGCGTGCGTAGCGGCCCGCTAGCGCCACCGGGATTTCCGCCGTCCTGAGGAAGCTGATCGCGCCAAGCGCGGCTCGGCCCGAAGGCCCGTGGGACACAAAGGCCGCGGCTTCGCGT